>NZ_JBQDYQ010000077.1:0-10996 GCF_052105255.1 Brevibacterium sp. | reverse complement strand
GGCGGCTGACCCACGAGGGGTCTGGGTTCGGGGAAGCGCATCCACGGCTCGATCTGCACCTGTTCGTCCGGTGTGACGGTGATGATCTGCACGTCGATGGGGCGCTTCGTCTCGTTGTCGACGCGGATGATGCTCAGTTCCGCGTTCATCTTCAGCGGTCCCGGTGTCAGTGCATTCGCCAGGGCACCCCCGGTCGTCGAGCTGACATAGCGGGTACCCGAACCGAAGTTCTCCGGTCCGACCCGTCGGTGCCAGTGTCCGCTCAAAGCGTAGTCGGCACAGCCCGAGCGCAGACTCGGTGCGCCGACGGCCGGGTCGTGGATGAGCATGATGTCGAAATCGGCCGCGCAGGCTTCGTCGCGCAGCCGCTGCGCATACTGGTCGGCGGTGAGGTCCGTCTCCAACTGCGGACCGGACCCGAACACGGTGCGACGCGGGTCGGCGGCGCCGAAGAAGGTCACCCCTGACAGCTCCGCGGTGGAGTCCTCGAGCACGTTCCACCCCCGGGACATCGCGTGCCGCGTCGTTCCCATGGAATCGTGGTTGCCTTTGACGATCATGCGCGGCAGCTTCTCCGGCAGTTCGTTATCGACGACGTCGAGACAGTAGTTCTCTGCCGATGTGCCCGTCATGGAGATGTCCCCGCCGTCGATATAGGCATCGGCCCGGCTCAGTCCCGCGACCGCCCCGACGACGCGGGCCATGCCGATGTTGCAGTGGATATCGGACCCGTAGACGAACGTCGACACGCCCCTCCCGCCTCCGCCATCGCCGCTGTCGGCAGCAGGTGCGCCGACTCCGGCGGGCGGAACGAGCCCCCGATCGGACCAATTGCCGGTGATCGGACGCGAGTCCCATTGCGCCCGCAGCGCCGCGAGGACGTCGTCGTAGAAGGCGTCATTGTCCGCGGCGAAGTCCTGCACCGCGCCGAACGCCGTGTCGATGATCCCGCCGAGGCGGCCGGTGACCTGGGATCCGGCCAGTGGCGTGTCCGCGAATGCCGGATCGGCGACGATCGGCTTCGGACGGTTGAGCACGACGGTCCCCAGTCCGGTGAGGACGAGCACGAGCACCAGCCCGATGCCGAGGAGTTCCTTGCCGGCGAAGGCCCGGACGACGATAGCGGCTCGGGTGGGTCCGAGGAAGAGGGTGAGGCCGACGAGTCCGCCGGTGATGAGGCAGACGGCCAGCGCCCATCGGCTGAGGATCTCCTGGCTGAGACCGGCGATGACCTGGTCGATCTGTGCCTGCGGGGCCGTGAACAGCGAAGCGTAGGAGGCGATGTCACCGCCGAGGGCGTCGACGGTTCCCCCTCCGGGGTCGGCTACCGCCTCAAGGTCTGCCGCGGGCCGCTCCTCGTCGTCCGAGTCGCCGGACACGGGGATCTCCCCGATGTCGACGTGCAGTCCCAGACCGAGGGGGATGACATCCTCGGCGGGCACGAGCAGCCTGCCCAGGGGGCCGAAGTCGACGGTGAGCCGGGAGTCCGCGGTGACCCGGTACTGCGCCTCATGCGGGCCGAAGGTGAGATCGGCTCGCGAGGTGAACAGCGCCCAGGGCAGAGTCACGAGTGCGACTGCCGCGAGGGTGATGACGAGTGCGGTGATTCTCCGACGTGATGACACGACCACAGTCTAAGGACGCCGCCCGTCGTCGATGGAGCAGCCGATGAAGGTCGGTTCGGGTTCGAGGGTGATGCCGAACGCGTCCTCGACGCCGGCGACGACCGCTGCCGCGAGATCGATCACATCGGCCGTGCTCGCGTGTCCCCGGTTCGTCAGAGCCAAGGTGTGCTTGGTCGACAGCGTCGCCCGCCCTTCGCCGAGGCTGTAGCCCTTGGAGAAGCCGGCGTGCTCGATCAGCCAGGCCGCCGAGGTCTTCGTCTTCCCCTCGATCTTCGCCCCGCTGAGCGGGTCGCCCACCGGGTAGCGCGGGGCCTCGGCCGGTAGGATCTCGGGGTTGTCGACGATGGGGTTGGTGAAGAACGACCCGGCAGACCACGAATCATGGTCGTCCGTGTCGAGGACCATGCCCTTCGACCGGCGCAGCGCGATGACGTTCTCGCGCACGTGGGCCGCCGGGACGCGGGTGCCGATCTCGACGTCGAGCGTCGATGCGAGCTGAGCGTAGCGCACCGGCAGCGACTCGTCGCTGCGCTGGAGGTCGAAGGTCACCGAGAGCACGACGAACCGCGGGGTCCCGGCCGCGATCTGGGCGCGTTTGAGCGCCGAGGTGCGGTAGCCGAATTCGAGTTCGCCGGCGGTGAGGTGGCGGATCTGGCCGGCGACTCGGTCGAAGACCTCGACGGAGGAGATGAGCTCGCCGACCTCCGTGCCGTAGGCACCGACGTTCTGGATCGGGGTCGCGCCGACCGACCCGGGGATCCCGGACAGCGCTTCGAGCCCGGACAGCCCCAGGCCGAGAGTGTGGGCGACGAAGGAATCCCAGTCCTCCCCCGCCTCGGCGGTGACCCGGGTGTCGGCCGTCGTGGTCTCGGTCGTCTCCACCCCGGTGGTCCGGACCACGCAGACCGGGCCGCCGAAGCCGGCATCGGCGATGAGCAGATTCGATCCGCCGCCGATGAACAGGACTTGCGCCGTCTCCTCACCGTTGAGTTCGAGCGGGTGGGCGGCGCAGAAGTCGAGCAGTTCGTCGCGGGTGTTCGCGACGGTGACCTGCGGGGCCGGCCCGCCGAGGCGGAAGGTGGTGAACGCGGACAGGTCCTGCGAGTGGGCTTGACTCACGCCGAGATCCGAACCTGGGTGCGGCTGAGGACATCGGCCGCACCGGACTTCACGGTGATGTCGATGCGGGCGGTGCCGACGGCGGGGTCGACGGCGCCGACCGTGGCGGTGAGTCTGAGCGAAGTCGTCGGGGTCGCCGGTGATCCGGTTTCGGCATCAGGGACGACGACGGGGGCGGAGAAGCGGGTCCGGTAGTCGACGATCGCACCGGGGTCGCCGAGCCATTCGGCCACCGGGGCGATGACCGCCGCCATCGAGAGCATTCCGTGGGCGATGACATCGTCGAGACCGACCTCGCGGGCAAAGCGTTCGTTCCAGTGGATCGGGTTGTGATCGCCCGAGGCCGCGGCATAGTCGACCAGGGAGGCACGGGAGAGCGGGATCTCGGATTCCACGACTGTGTCTCCGATGGTGAGTGTGGAGAAGTCGATGGGGCTCATTCTCCGTCTCCTCTCACGACGATGGTCGAGGTCACGGTGACGACGGGCTGTTGCGCGACATCGGTGATCTCGGTGCGGGTGGTGATCATGGCGTTGCTGCCCGCGGCCCGGACTCCGTCGACATGGGTGACGGCCGCCAGGACGTCGCCGGCGACGATGGGGCGGGTGAAGGAGAACTGCTCGGAGCCGTGGACGACCTTCGAGAAGTCGATACCCGAATCGGGGTCGGAGATGTAGGCGGCTTCCGATTTCTGCGCGATGATCACGGCGAAGGTGGTCGGGGCGACGACATCGCGGTAACCCAGTGCGGTCGCCGCTTCGGTGTCGAAATGGTAGTCGGCCTTCGCTCCGGTGGCGAGCGCGAACTCCGCGATCGCCTCCCTGGAGACCTCATAAGGCTGCGGCAGGGAGAACGTGGCCCCCTGCTTCTCCGTATTCACCGGCATATGCGCTCTCTCTTCTGCTGGGGTCGGTATCGACACCAGCCTAAAGCACGGCCTCCGGATGAGGTTCACCGGCGAAGAATTGATCGCGCGTTCGTATCCGGTTCACACAATTCCTGCACCATCGGGCTCATGGCTTCGAAACTGGTATATGTTGTCCACATCACATTTGGTAAGGAGTAGTGCGATGACGAACGAATCCCCCAGCGCAGACCCGACGAGCCCCGAGGCACAGACGGCGAAACCCGGCGCGCGAGTCAAAGACGCAGTCGCGGTCCCCTCACCGCAGGCTCCGGGTCCCGGCGCTCCCGCCGCCGGTGCGCCGGCGGCCGCTGCGCCGGCAACCGCGACAGCCGCTTCGGGACCGGCCGCAGCCGATGACGCCCCACCGCAGGTCGAGGTGGCCGTGGCCACCGACGCCGCCTATGCCGGCAAGGAAGCCGAGCGGGTCCAGCTGCGTCGACCGCTGCGCAACGTGTCCGAGGTCCGGCATTTCTTCCGCACGAATCAGACCCCGATCTTCTTCGTCGGCGCCACCCCGTTCAACCTGCTCGGTCTCGACCGGTGGGTGCGCAATTTCTCATACATCACCTACTACGACGGCTGGGACGGCGGACATCCGCGCGTGTTCTCCCCGCGTTACAAGCCCTATGTCGAGTTCGAATCAGGCGAGGCGATCAACAACTGGCTGCTCCTCAACGCCGAGGTGCGTGCTCATATGACGCGCAATGTCCCCCATGGTGAGCGGGTGAAGGTCGCGATGGTCTTCTTCGACGAGGAGACCGAACGGATCTGCCGAGAACTCGGCTACGATCTCATCCTGCCCTCGGCCGCTCTGCGCAATCAGCTCGATTCGAAGATCGAGACGACGAAGCTCGGCAATGAGGCCGGTGCGTTCTCCGTCCCGAACGTGCTGACCACCGCTGACACCTACGACGAGCTCAATGAGCGGGCCGCCGAGGCGGGGCTGGGCACGGATCTCGTCGTGCAGACCCCCTACGGCGATTCCGGGAAGACGACGTTCTTCATCTCCGATGCCTCCGGTTGGGAGACACACAAGGACGACATCATCGGCGAGCAGCTGAAGGTGATGAAGCGGATCAACAACACTCCGGTCGCCGTCGAGGCGGTCATCACCTCCAGCGGTGTCGTCGTCGGCCCGTATCTGACCGAGCTCGCCGGCTTCGCCGAACTCACCCCGTACAAGGGCGGCTGGTGCGGCAACGAGATGAAGCCAGATGTCCTCAACGCAGAGCAGCGGGCGCAGACCCGGGAACTCGTGCGCAAGATGGGCGAAGGTCTGCGCAAACGCGGCTACCGGGGGTTCTTCGAAGTCGATGTCCTCGTCGATCTCGACAACGACGACTGCTACCTCGGTGAGCTCAATCCGCGCATCTCCGGGGCCTCGGCGATCACGAACGTCACGGCAGGTGCCTATGCCGATGTGCCGCTGTTCCTGTTCCATCTGCTCGAATACCTCGATGTCGAGTTCGACCTCGACATCACCGAGATCAATGAGCGCTGGGAAGAGCTCTCCGGAGCCGATGAGTGGAGCCAGATGATCATCAAGGAGACGGCTCCCATCACGGAGTACATCACGCATTCCCCGCTGACGGGTCAGTACTATCTCGACCAGTACGGGACGCTGACGTACAAACGTGCCGCGCTCGACTGGCACCCGCTGCAGAACGGCAGCGAGGTGTTCTTCCTGCGCGTCTTCGGTGCCGGAGACTATCGCTGGAAAGGGGCGGACCTCGGAGTGCTGGTGACGAAGAATCCCCTGCAGACGAACGTCGGCGGACCCGATGCGCTGAGCATCCGGGCCAAGCACTTCATCGACTCGATCCGTGCGATGTATGCCGGAGTCCCGGTCGTCGCCGACGATCCGTCGCCGGCCCTCGGCGGGCCGGGAGCCAAAGGCGACTGAGCCTACACATCCACGGTGGGCAAAGTCGCCTCGGTGGTAACCTCAACACGAACCGAGGCGGCTCCCAGCTGCCGTCCGCGGACACATTCAGCGCACAAACCGAGGCGGCTCCCAGCTGCCGTCCGCGGACACATTCAGCGCACGAACCGAGGCGAGAATCAGAGGTGCAGAGTGATCGAACCGTCACCGGGCCAGACCGCGGCCACTCCCCCGGCGGACCTGACCGTGACCCCATCGGCACCCGCCGACCCGGCGGCCGGAATCGACCGGGACAACTGGCAGGATCCCGACAACGTCCGCTGGTCGTTCCAGAACGTCGCTCGGGTGCTTCCCACGACGCCGATCTCCAGGGGTGCCGGACCGGTGGCGGAACTGCCCGCGGCCCCGCGGGACCTCGGCGAGGTCGAAGTTCCCGCAACCGAGTATTCGGAGGCGCGCAGTGTCCGCAGCGTCATCGAATCCACCGATACCGATGCCTGGATGCTCATGCACAACGGGACCGTGCTCACCGAGGAGTACTTCGGGGACATGACCCCGTCGACCGAGCATCTGCTCATGTCGGTGTCGAAGTCGCTCGTCGGCACCGTTGCAGGTGTCCTCGCCGGATCTGGTGACCTCGACCCGAACCGTCCCGTCACCGACTATGTGCCCGAACTCGCCGAGTCCGGCTATGCCGGCGCGACCGTTCGCCATGTCCTCGACATGCGTTCGGGCATCCGCTTCTCCGAGAACTACCTCGACCCGAAATCCGAGGTCAGACAGATCGAGGAGCAGATCGGCTGGGCCGAAGCGAAGCGGAAGAACCCCGGCATCGGCATGTACGAGTTCCTCACCACGCTGGAGGCGAAGTCCGAGCACGGCGGAGTCTTCGAGTACCGGTCGTGCGAGACCGATGTGCTCGGATGGGTGTGCGAGAAGATCGCCGGCGAACGCATGCAGTCCCTGATGTCACGGGTGCTGTGGTCGCGGATCGGCGCCGAACATGACGCGATCATCGCCACCGACCAGTACGGGGTGGGGATGTTCGACGGCGGCATCAACACGAGTCTTCGTGATCTCGCCCGATTCGGCTACGTCTACATCAACCGCGGCCAGTCGCTGACCGGACAGCAGGTGGCTCCGACGACGTGGATCGGCGATACGCTGACCACTTCCGAGGATGTGCGTCAGGCCTTCGCCGATGGGCCCGGAGACAATCGGATGCCGGGCGGGGCGTATCACAACCAGTTCTGGTTCCCGTTCCCCGACTCCCATGCCTTCCTGGCGCTGGGCATCCACGGGCAGATGATCTACATGAACCCGGGCGCCAACGTCCTCGGCGTCAAGCTCTCGAGCTGGGGGCTGCCGCAGGATGCGACGAAGATGTTCCCGACGATCCGCGCGTTCGAGGCTCTTGCGAGGGCCGTCAACTCCCCCACCGCTGAGTAGCCGGGAGCCGGCGGGCCGCCATCACGCACCGTTTGGGACCTTTCCTACCGTTGCACTCCCTTCGCACCGGCGGCGTCATCTCCGACAGGTGCTCGATCATCGCGGCTCGTTCCTCGCATAACCTCCCGTTGCAGCAGGTGTGTGTGCGGGGAATCGTGCGGGATGCCCACGTCGCTGCCAGAGTCGGAGTCGTCCCCCGGCGCGAATGTGGCCGAATCGCCACACGTGTCGCCGGATCCGCACACCGAACCGGGGGTTGTCGACAACCGACCGTGGCAGAATCGTGGTGTATCGACAACGCTTGTGATCGCCGGAGCGCGAAGGAGAAACACGATGACCCCGATTCGCCGGACCACCTGGATGCCCCGCCTGCTGACAGCGGCCGCTGGAGCCGCTCTCGCCCTTTCCCTGACCGCCTGTGGGGGTTCCGGAGGGGACGAACCCGCAGAGGACCAGAAATCCGAAGCGGCAGAGACCGACGAGGGAGGATTCGGCGGCGGCGCCGTCGAATCGGAAGCGGCCGAAGCAACCGAATCCGAAACCGCCGAGGCGGAACCCACCGACACGAAATCGACCGATCCGTTCGCCGATGCCGCGAAGACGACGAACTGGGCCAGCGACGACGGCATGAAGATCGACAAGAAGGGCAACGGTGTCGTGCCCGCCGCATCCATCGAAGCCGACCTCATCGACCTGTTCGAGAACAAGCTCGAATTGACTGTCAAAGAAGCCAAGTGCGACTCGGATATGGAGCTCCGCGAGTGGTACGGCTTCAAATCGTGCCAGGTCACCGTCAAAGACAAAGACGCCTACAAAGGTCGGAAGAAGTATTTCGGCACCGTCAAAATCGTCGATCACAAGGACCAGATGGTCAAGTACGAGCTCATGTTCCCCGGCATCGACAAGGACGACTTCGACTTCAAGGACTGATCACCGAGGCGGCCCCGGCCCGACCGCCGAGGCGCCCCCGCTCCGGTCACCGCCCGGTTTCCGAATGTTCGACTGCTCGCTCATCGTCGCCCGTGCTGCTTTCGTCCGCGTGGGCGATGAAGCGTCTGCGCGGGTGTCCCGACGATCCGGTGATGACATAGCTGCCGGCCGCCTCGGCGGGCTCCGGATTCGGTGCGTCCAAGGCGTCGCGGATGATCCGCCGCGGATCATACTGGCGGGGATCGAGCGCCTGCCAGTCCTCAGCGCCCACGGTTTCGGCGGCTCGTGTCCGCGCGGCCTCGGCCTGGGCACGGAGCAGGCGAACCATTTCGCCGAGTTTCTCAGCGTAGTGGGGCAGCCGCCTCGGGCCGAGGATGATCGCGGCGATGATGCCGACGATGACGATCTTCTCGAAGCTCAGGCCGAACATGTCCGACTCCTTTCCGTGGGCGCGGTCTGCGCTCGTCCGGTCTCCAGCTCATCTGCAGTCGGTGCCTCGAAGTTCGAGCGGTACCCGCGGGTCCGGTCGTGGAGCCACGCGATGGCGAGCGCGGCGAGGAAGAGCAGGACCATCGGGGCGGCGACGAAGAACATCGAGAGCACATCGGCGGCGGGGGTGACCAGGGCGGCGAAGACGACGATTCCGACGATGCTGACCCGCCAGGCCTTCGCGATCGAACGGGCAGAGAGCAGTCCGATGAAGTTCAGGACGACGAGGAAGACCGGGAGGACGAAGGCGATGCCGGTGGCGATGACGATCTTGAAGACGAAGTCGAAGTAGTAGGACGCCTGGAGGATGGTGCTGTCCTCGCTCGCGGCGAATGAGGTGAGCACCTCGACCATCCGCGGGAAGACGTAGAGGCCGGTGAGGCAGCCGACGGCGAAGAGCGGAAGTGCGGCGCCGAGGAAGCCGAACGTGTACTTCTTCTCCTTCGCGGTCAGCCCCGGGGTGAGGAATCCGAAGATCTCCCCCAGCCACACCGGGCTGGAGAGGATGATTCCGGAGTACACGGCGATGCGCAGCTGCAGGTCGAAGGCCCCGGTGACGCTGTCGTAGTTGAGCGAAGCGCTGCGGGATGCGGCGAGGTCGGTGATCGGAGCACGGAGGACGTCCATGACGAGGTCTGACGTGAAATAGCCGACGACCGTGCCGATGAGCAGTGCCACCGCCGCGCGCACCGCCCGTGTCCGCGCCTCCCGCAGGTGCGTGGACAGCGGCATCTTCTCCGCGGCGGCGGTGCTCATGATCGCGGCCGTGTCTGATCGGCTGGGCCGGCCTCGGCGGTGGAATCGTCCCTCGCCGAGGCGGGCGCAGGGGTGGGATCGGTGACGATCGGGTCGGTCACCGCTTCGTATCGCGGCGCAGGTGCCGCCTCACCCGACCGGGTGTCGGCCGATTCGTCCTTGAGGATGCGCACGGACTGTCCGAGGCTCTTGGCGAGTGCGGGCAGCTTGGCCGCGCCGAAGACGAGGATGATGATGGCGAGGATGACGAGGGCGTGTCAGCCCGTGAGGTTGTGCAGCATGATGGCGAGCCTTTCCCGGAGTTGTCAGGGCTTTTCGGGGGCGCCTTCGGGAGGGGTTCCTCCCTGGCCTCCGCCTGCCGGGGCATCGCCGCCGGTCGGTTCGGTGTCGGTGTCGACGGGGACGTCGAGTGTGGCGGTGTATCCGGAGTCGGTGTCGCCGCTGATCGTGGCGATCTGGTGCTCGCCTCCGTCGTCGCCGAAAACGTTATCGTCGTCGAGGCTGACGTTCGCAAGGTTCTTCACCGATCCGTCATAGGCGTCGAGTTCGTAGACGGCGTTGCAGGCGTCTTCGGGCATGGCCATCTGCGAGGTGGCGATGGCATTCTCGGCGTCGGTGATGGAGTCGACGTCCGGGTAGACCTCGAAGTGGATGTGCGGCCATCGGCCGGAATAGCAGACAGGGAAGATCGAGGTGAAGGTGACCTCGCCGTTCTCATCGGCGACCTGGACGCCGCGCAGCCAGGTGGCGTCCTCGACTCCCTCGGAATACATCGAGTAGCGGCCCTGAGCATCACAGTGCCACGCGTAGACGGCGGCGCCCTCGAACGGAGCATTGTCACCGGCCATATCGGTGACCGTGAGGGAGAAGGTCAGAGGCACCCCGTCAACGGTGTCGGTCCCGTCGATGTTCGAGCGGATGTCCGAGCGCACGATTCCGGAATCTTCGAGGATGTCCGGACCGTTCGTTCCGTCCGCCGGGTACGGGCCTGCCGTCTCGTCGGGGATCTCGGTGACCGATCCGCTGCTGCTCGAGGCCAAGCTCGTCGAGCCGGAGGCCTCGGAGGTGCAGGCGGCCAGGGCCATGGTGCCGACGCCGGCGCCGACGAGCCCGAGGACTCCACGTCGGCTGAAGAGGGTGCGGATGTCGAACGAGGCGCCCTGGTCGACGACCTCCTCCTCGGGTCGATCGAGGAGCCGTCCTTCGTAGGCGGGTCCGTTGGGGGTCTGGTCCGGTTCGGGTACGCGAGCCATGAGCTGTCCTTCCTTCGATGGTGTGATGACACCATCGTGGATATCGGCTCTGGCGCGGGACTGTGGCGTTACTGAGCGGCGACTGTGGAAGTCCAGACCGGCTGTGTTCCAGCCCACCAGTCGAGGACCCGTTGGGCCTGCAGAGTCACCCACCTCGAGGGCTCGCCGACCGGGGCGTCGACGTGGAACCAGAGGTCGCCGTCAAGACGATGGTCGTGAGTCCAGGTGCCGTCGTCCGAGCGTCCGTCCCTGATCATCCCGATTGCTTCTTCCATTAGCGGGGGCACCCCGCAAGATGAGTCGGCGGTCGCTACCGGGTGTGTTGGGAAGAGAGGCTCGCGCCGATGTTGTCACTGCGCTTCTGCAGTCTGTGGCGTACCTCACAGAGCAAGACCGGCATGGCAGGAAGGAATCGCGCAACACGGTCTCAAGGAGTCCCCGGACACAGAAACTCCCCCATCGGATTCATCATCCTGATGAGGGAGTTGATCGGTAGCGGGAGGGGGACTCGATCCCCCGACCTCACGATTAACAGATTCCAAGCAGACATGCTTCGACTACGACGTGAACTCGCTTCGCAATCTAG
>NZ_JBQDYQ010000076.1:0-11507 GCF_052105255.1 Brevibacterium sp. | reverse complement strand
ACGTAGTCGCGGATGCAGGTGCCGTCGGGGGTGTCGTAGTCGTCGCCGAAGATGACGGGCGCCTTGCCGTCTTTCAACCGTCCGAGCACGATCGGGATGAGGTTCATGACGGCGGTGTCGGCGAGTTCGTTCCAGCCGGCGCCGGCGACGTTGAAGTAGCGCAGCTTGACGGCGTTGAAGGACGTTCCGCGCATCTGCGAGGCGGTGATCTGGTTGTCGATCATCCATTCGCCGATGAGCTTCGTCTGACCGTAGGGATTGATGGGCCGGCAGTCGAGGTCCTCAGGCACCATGTCGACATCGGGCATGCCGTAGGTCGCGGCCGAGGAGGAGAAGACGAGCGATTCGATGCCGGTCGCTTCGACAGCGGCGAGGATGTTCGTCAGAGCGCCGATGTTCTGCCGGTAGTACATGACCGGTTCCTCGACGGATTCGCCGACCTGCTTCTTTGCGGCGAAGTGGATGATCGAGTCGACGTCGTGTTCCCTGATCGCCTCGACGAGTCGGTCGGCAGCATCCGCTGCGGCCAGGTCGAGATGGACCACGGGCAGCCCTTCGACGCGAGCGCTGATCCCGGTGGAGAAATCGTCGACGACGAGGACGTCGTCACCGCGTTGGGTGAGCAGCCGCACCACGTGCGAACCGATATACCCTGCACCGCCTGTGACCAGTACCGCCATGGCCGGACTCTCCTTCATCTCGACGACTCTTCACTGTCAGAATGCTCGGTATCAGAATACGCGCTCAGACGCCGAAGCTCTGATTCGGGCTGAATGCGCGGTGGGAAAGCATCGTGCACGAAGACGTTGCATGTCCAGGCCGACCACCAGCTGGAGCTGACGGGGGTTACGCGTCATCTGCGGCAGCGCTATGGTGGTCATAGACTCCGGGCCAACGCGAAACCGGAGAGAACAGGAGCAGAAATCATGACACAGTCAGTGACAGTTCCCGACCCCCATGGCGCAGAGAAGACCACTCGCGAGCACGCCGAACGCGGCTTCATCGCCTCCGACGCCCTGACCAAGAACCTCCAAACGGTTCTGGTCGACTTCATCGCTTTGAGCCTGACCGCCAAGCAGGCGCATTGGAATATCGTGGGCACGAACTTCCGAGACCTCCACCTCAACCTCGACGAAGTCACGGACATCGCCCGTGCAGGCAGCGATGAGATCGCTGAACGCATGCGTGCCCTCCACGCCTCTCCGGACGGTCGCCCCGCGGTGATCGCCGAACAGACAGGGCTGCCGGAGTTTCCGAACGGAGAGATCAGCACCCACGACGCCATCGACCACATGGTCGCGTCGATCGAGGCAACCGTGGCGTCCATGCGTGACTGCCATGACGAGGTCGACTCGGCGGATCCGACCACCGCCGACATCTTCCACAGCTACATCGCTCAGCTCGAGCAGCAGGCCTGGTTCATCAGCGCAGAGACACGCACTCCCAAGTGAGTCGGTGCGACCGAGCAGCCACTCTGGTCTTCGGGCCGCCTCCCCGTCCTCACGGTCGGGCAGGCGGCCCTTCGTCGTCGACGCCCGGCACCGGCATCATCGCCGGTCGATGATGCCGACGAGGTGTTCGACAATAGTCAGCACCGAGGTGGGCCACGACCCCGGACAAGAGATCGCACCAAGCCCCAATCCGGGCGGCCCAAAGACTACAACCCGCGTCCGGCCTCCCACGGCTCTTCCGACGCACCCGTGATCAGCGCATTCACCGACATCGCCTGCGCATCGGTGAACGAGGCGATATAGTCCACGACCGCCCGTGCCCGACCACGCCTGACGATCCCGGCCGCGCCTTCCTCCCCCAGCGCTTGAGGGTTGCGCGCGTACAGATCCGAATATTCCTGCGTGGCCGCCTCGACGGAGTCGACCAGACGCCGGGGAATCCGCGTGGCTTCATCCGGGTCGAGCAGCCACTCGTGGAATCCCTCGACCAGGGACGCGATGATCCGCGTCTGCCCACGCTGATACACGGCCAGGTCAGACCGCTCCAAAACAAATCGCGCATGCACGAACTTGAGCACCACGACATCGTGCCAAGCCTCCTGGCTCAGCCGCACGTGACCGCTGCGGATATGCGGGTCCGGATCGACGACGATCGAGGCCTGCAACCGGTCGATCCACCGCCGGGTGAACCCGGTGACCGCCCGATCCGCTTCCAATCCCCCGTCGTAGGGGACGCCGAGGAGTCCCTCGACGAGATCCCGGTTGACCCGCTCCACCGACTCCCGGAACGCCTCCTCCGAGGCGATCCAAGGGTCCTTCTCCCCGATGTGTCGCCGGATTGCTTCGAGGGCATGACCGGGACGGCGCCGATCCAACTCCGCAGGGTCCAGGGCCGCCAACTCGCGATGATCGCGCAGCCACCGCCCGAGCTCAGCGGACACAGCCGTGTACTGCAGCACGTTCGACCGGTAGAAGTCGTCCAGGTCGTGCACCGCGTAGGCAATGTCGTCAGCGACGTCCATGACCGCGCATTCGAGCGTCTGCTGATACTTCCCGATCGCCGGGAACGCCGAGAGCACGTCCGCCATCTCTTCGACCTCAGTGGCGTAGGCGGAGAATTTCATGGCGCCCTCATTGACATCGTCGCCGACCCCGCGCGGCATCCGCGCCGCCGACGCCGCCCGCTCCCCCGTCCATTCCGCACGCTCCCACGGGTACTTGAGCACCCCGGCCCGAACCGCCCGAGTCAGGTTGAGCCCGCGCGCGGTAGCCTCACAGCTGTCCAGCGCCGTGAGGATCCGAAATGTCTGCGCATTCCCTTCAAATCCGTCATCGAGGCGCAGCACCTGCCGCGACACCCGATCGAGTTCCTTCTCGCCGAGGTGGCCGAACGGTGGGTGCCCCAGATCGTGGGCGGCCGCGGCCGCCTGCACCACCACAGGATCACATCCGCCGAGGCGGTTGACCGTTTTCCGAGTCCCTTCGTCAGCGTTGTTCAACGTGATCGCGATCGACCGGGCCACCGCGGAGACCTTGAGCGAATGCGTCAGCCGGTTGTGGATGACGGTGCCGGAACCGGCCTGCGGAATGACCTGAGTAACCGAAGCCAGACGGGAGAAGAACGGGGAGAACCGGATCCGTTCGATATCGACGCGGAACTCGTCCTCTCCCCGGCGGGCCTCCTCGGCGACGTTGCGGTCGCGACCTCCGGACAAGTGAAATCTCTGTCGTTCCATGAACTCAGACTACCGATTCCGCACCCTGAAGACCCTCTATTGCTACCTGACGGGGGCCCAGCAACCTGGCGCCAGGTTGCTGGGCCCCCGTCAGGTAGCAAGGGGATCCCTTGAGACTCAGATCACAGCGTCGTATGGTGAAGATACCTATAGGAGGTGGTCACGATGACCGGAGTCAATGAGGGTTTCTACCAGCCAGCGACCCAACCTGGTGACATCATCGAAGTCGAGGACGAAGAGACCGGCGAGATGGTCAAACACGTCATCTACCTGGACGAATTCGGCAATGGCACGCTGACTCGGCCGCTGACCGAAGACGAGGTCGAAGATCTCAACGAAGCCTGAGCTTTCCCGAAACTGATCGCGGCCACCCCTCACCGAGGCGGCTTCCCCACTTACCGTGTCACCGCGGACCATGAGGGCGGGTCACGAACTCACCAACGGGCGCGGACGGTTTCGGTGGGTCCGTCGACTTCGGTGAAACCCGCGTCGACGACGCTGATCTGCTGGTCGTTCGCGTCCCACGAATCACGGTTCGCCGTAGTCACGCGCAAGCTGAAACCGGATTCCCGCCAACGATCCCGCACATCGTCGGGCATCTGCTCGAACGCCAGTTGCGCGGCGTGTCCGCATTGCGCGGCGGCCTTCCCGGTCGTCAGCGTCAGCTCGGGAGAGAGCTCGATCGTCATGACCGCCTCAGCTGCGGGGATCGAGGATTCGCCCTCATCCGGGAACTCGGTCCCGCCGACCTGCAGCTTCTTCAGCTCCGGTGGCAGGGGTTCGACGGGGCCGGGTGCGAAGACGAGCGCCTCGGCGGGAGCGAAATCGTCGGTGCCGCCGAAGGTCACGCTCACGCACCCGAGTGCCCGTGCGTCCTCGAGCTTCTTCCCGTCACCGCGGCGCACGACCTTGCGGATCGCTCCGTCACGCCAGTATTCGACGGCCTCGTTCCAGTCCCCGCCCGGCTGTGAGCGCGGATCGTCGAGGAAGGTCACGACAGCACGAGAGGTGGCCTCGAGGACGTCGATGTGGCGAGCGATGGCGGTCTTGGACCGGCGCACGACGATCGGCAGTGACCAAGGGATTTCGTGGTCGGTCTCGTGCCTGCGCATGTGTTCGGTCAAGGGTTGGCTCCTGCAGTGTCTTCGGCGGTGAAGGACTGGTGTCACAGTCCCCTTGTCATAACAGCGACGATCGGCGGATATTCCGGATCTTCGCAGGTGAGTCCTACCGTGGCCGCCGACGCCGGCCTCGCTAAGCTGGGAATCATTGCCGCCGACCAAGAATGAGGCTGATGATTTCCGGCGTGACAGTCTACCCCGCGCTCACCGAAGCGCTGCTGGCCACTATTCCTGCCGACATCGTGGCGTCGATGTCGGCACAGATGCGCGAGGTCATGGCTGTCCAGGCCACTCGGGCCGACGCGTGCCGCCGAGCCGGCGAGGACGTCGCCGCTGCCGCCGGTGACCTCTCCCCTGCCGCGCGATCGTTGGCCGCCAAACGCGCCGAATACCGGGCCGAACGCACGCTGTGGAACGAAGGTGGTCCGGCGATGGCCCGCACCGATGATCACCACATCCGCACCGCCGGGATCGACGTTCCGATCCGCATCCATCGCCCCACCGCCGAGGCGGTCCTGCCCGGTCTCCTGTTCCTCCACGGCGGTGGGTTCAGCCTCGGCGACCTCGATACACATGACCGGATCATGCGCGTGCTCGCCGCGGCCGGCGGCTTCGCCGTGATCGGAGTCGACTATTCGCTGTCGCCGGAGGTGAAGTTCCCGCAGGCACTGCACGAGTGTGCCGGGGTCGTTGACCACCTCGCCGGCCACGGTGAGGATTTCGGCATCGACGGCGCACGCCTGGCCATCTCCGGTGATTCTGCCGGGGCGGTTCTCACCCTCGGCGCAGGTCTGCTTCTGCGCGATGAACCGGAGACCATCGGGGCGAGTCCCGCGAGCTTCTCAGCTCTGCGCGCCCTTCTGCCCATCTACGGCAGCCACGGTCTCATCGACTCGGCCAGTCGCAGGCTCTACGGCGGCGACTGGGACGGAATGGGCATCCACGACCTCAGCAACCTCCTGGACGACTACCTGCCGACCCCGAAGGACAAACATTCACCGTTCATCGCACACCTCACCGCCGATCTGTCCGGTCTGCCGCCGGTGTTCGTCGCGGCCGCCGGGCTCGATCCGCTGCGCGATGACAGCCGGGCATTGGCCAGGACCCTGCAGCGGGCAGGCAACGACGTCCGCTTCGAGGAGTATCCGGATGTGCTTCATTCGTTCCTCCACTTCGGTCGGATCCTCGACGACACAACCACGGTGCTCCACAACGCTGCGGCTTTCGCTGCACACCATCTGAACTGATTCGTGCGGTCGGCGCCCAGCGGGCGCGGACGAGACGGGTTTCCGGTCAGCGGCCCGTGACCTGGTTCCTTCGCCCTGGGCTGCCGCGAGTGCCGTCACCAGGACGGCCCTGGCTGCTGTGACTGCTGCCAGCAGGACGCCCCTGGCTGCCGCGATCCGAACGACCGCGTCCCGTCGGCCGTCGGAACAGCACGTCTGCGTCACCGTCGGACTGCCGCTGCCGCTCGCGTTCGATCTCGGCGTCGAACTCGGCGCCGAGGAGCAGCGAGAGGTTGACCATCCACACCCAGGCGAGCCCGACGATCACTCCCCCCGATCGACCCATAGGTGACGTTGTAGCTGCTGAAATTGTTGATGTAGGCCACGAAGCAGGCCGACACGGCAAGCAGCACGAACATGGCGACGAACGCACCGAGGCTGACCCACCGGAACTTCGACCGCCTGACGTTCGGGGTCACGTAGTAGAGCAGGGCGATGAGCAGCATGACGAAGAAGACGAAGACTCCGGCCGAGGACGACTCGGTGAGTTCGACGATGAATGGGCGGATCACCGTGGCCGCCTCAACAGAGAGTCGGTGGACCAGCGCGAGCACCGCCTTCGTGGTCGACTCTGCTTCCCCGACCACGCCGAGCAGCGACACCATGGCGAGGATCGCCGGGGCAGCAGAGAGCAGAGCGTAGAAGCTCAGCCCGGCTGCTCTGTCGAGGCACTCGTCGTCGAGCAGACGCCGAAGAGCGCCCTTGACGATTCGCACTCGATTCAACCGTGGCCCGGCCCGTCTCAACGCTGTCCCACTCTGTAGTCCTTGGCCGCGTGGATCATCGCATTGAGAGTCGCGATGACCGGCACGGAGAAGAAGGCCCCGGCGATGCCCGCCACCGCTGCTCCCGCTGTCACCCCGAGGATCACAGCCAGAGGGTGGATCTTCACTGTGGGCCCTGTCAGCCACGGCTGCAGAACGTGGCTTTCGAGCTGTTGGACGACGACGACGATCGCGAGCATGATCAGGCCGTGCACCCACCCGTTGAAGAGCAGCGCCAAGCCCACCGCGACCGCTCCGCCCACGATCGCTCCGACGAACGGTACGAAGGCACCGAGGAAGACCACCATGGCGATCGGCACCGCCAAGGGGACGCCGAGGATCAGAGCACCCACTCCGATTCCGATCGCATCGCTGGCCGCGACGACGAGCTGGATCCGAATGAAGTTCGTCAGCGTCTTCCAACCGGCCTCACCGGCCGCGAAGATCCGCGCATGCGCCTTCTTCGGCCAGATGTTGACGACCCAGGTCCAAATGCCGCGGCCGTCGATGAGCGCGAAGAGGGTGACGAACAGGATGATGATCACGCCTTCGATGACATGAGCCGCCGTCGTGCCCACCTCGGCGGCACCGGAGCCGAGACCGGCGGCGTTGTCCTGCAGCCACTTCCCCGAGGAATCGACGAGATCATTGAGTTTGGCTTCGGTGATTCCGAACGGCTGCGTGGCCAAGAGCTGCTTCGCCGCGTCCAGGGTCGTCGCCACCTGCTTCTGGATCTCAGGTATCTCACTTCTGATCTGAAAGGTGATGAGGAGGACGAGCCCGGCCAACAGGCCGAGGACGACCACCCACACGGTGACCACCGCCAACCATTTCGGCCACCGATGCCGCTGCAGGAACGTCGACATGGGGACCAGGAGGGCAGAGAGGACGAGGCCGGCCAGGAATGGAACGACGATCTGTGCGACTTGCAGTGCCACGAAGATCGCGACTGTGATTCCCGCGATGATCACCAGCAGGTATCCGGTGAAGCGGGCACCGAGTCTGAGTCCCTCGGGTATCGGGTCATCGCGATTCGGCGGCGCGTTCAATGGACCTTCTGTCATGGACCAACACTAATGCCGCGAGCCGCACAGTGGGTGGACCATTCTGTTCTGGCCCGCCGGCACGGGCGAGACGGGGCTCCGGTCAGCGGCTTCCGAGGAAAATCCGAAGATGTACTAAAAGTGAATCACTACGGTATTCCGATGACCAGATTGCGACGTTGGCCCTACACTTTTGCCATGGTGCTCGCTCTCCTCGTCGGAGCGGCCGCCGTGGTCTCCTCCCTCTTCCTCGATCTCCCGCTGCGGGACCCCGACGGATTCCTCGGCCCCTCATACATCCGTCTGCCTCTGCTGGTTGTCGGATTCATCGGCGCCGGGCTGATCGTGGAAACGGTGAGGCGAAGCGGGTGGCGAGATCTGCCGACGTCTGTCGTCGACATCGCTAAGAAGGAGTGGAACACCCACCGGCTGCTGTGCATCGGCGCCGGGCTGCTGAGTTTCTACGTCTGCTACGTCGCCTACCGCAATCTCAAGAGCGTGCTGCCGGTGTACCGCGAGGGCACCCTCTTCGATCAGCAGCTGTTCCGCCTCGACCAGTGGCTCATGGGCGGGAACACTCCGGCCGTACTCCTGCACGAACTCCTCGGCACCGGCATCGCGGCGAACCTCCTGTCAATCGCCTACCTCGCCTACCTGCCGCTCGTTCCGATCAGCCTCGGCGCGGTCCTCGTACTCAATCGCAGACACGCCGTCGGCGCTTGGTATACGACCATGTTGAGTCTCAATTGGGTGCTCGGCACCGTCAGCTACTACCTCCTGCCGTCGGTCGGTCCGGTATTCAGCCGCCCCGAGGTCTTCCGGGCGCTGCCGGAGACCGGAGTCAGTGAGCTCCAGCAATCCCTCATCGACACTCGCCTCGACTACCTGAGCAACCCGATCGGCAGTGACTCCATCCAGGGTGTCGCCGCGTTCGCATCGCTTCACGTCTCCGTCACCTTCGCCGCTGCTCTGTTCATGACGCTGACGAAACAGC
The DNA here is from genome assembly GCF_052105255.1 of Brevibacterium sp. Taxonomy (NCBI): domain Bacteria; kingdom Bacillati; phylum Actinomycetota; class Actinomycetes; order Micrococcales; family Brevibacteriaceae; genus Brevibacterium; species Brevibacterium sp. Next base: position 3,112 of record NZ_JBQDYQ010000076.1, on the reverse strand, counting down.
ATCGCGCCGTTCGAGCGTTCACCTGGATCTTCTTCGGTGTGACGGTCGTGGCCACCCTCTACTTCGGATGGCATTACATCCTCGACGACATCGCGGGCATCGGCATCGGCGGGGCGTCGGTGGCACTCTCTGCATGGGTGACCGGGCACCGCAGAGCACGCCGACGGCCGGTCGCCGCAGTCTCCGAGCCTGATTCCGTGCCCGCCGCGAAGCCCGCGGATTCTGTCTCACGCACTGCCGGGGCTATACTGTAATCACCTGCGAACCCGTTTTCGGGTTCCCTGCGTCGTCAGGACGCCTCGTCTCTGCAGCTGGGTGAAAGCACCCGCGCATTTCCGAAGCCGTTTTCTCTCGGCGATCGAGAGCGCCGACAGCGCTCATTCCATGATCGGAAGCGGCTGCCTGCCACCTATTCACGGCACCGGCACGCCCTCCGGCACGTCGAAGGGCCACCCCATCACTACGTCACAGACTCGCACCAATCCCCGCAGCACCCGCACCCGCGGAGGCAGCAACAGAAACACCGCCACAACCGCCGCCAACGCCTCGGGCAATCGCACGAAGAAGGCCTCCCCAGCCCCGACCACTTTCGCCGAGCTCGGTGTCCCCCAGAAACTGGTCGACACGCTGAGCAAGGAGGGCAAGACCCAGGCCTTCCCGATCCAGCAGGACACTCTGCCCGACACGCTGGCCGGCCGCGATGTGCTCGGCCGCGGAAAGACCGGGTCCGGCAAGACCCTTGCGTTCTCCATTCCGCTCGTCGCCCGACTGGCCGAATCCGGCAAGGGGTCGCAGAAGTTCCGCCATCCGCGCGGGCTCGTGCTCGCTCCCACCCGTGAGCTCGCCACGCAGATCACCGAGGTCATCGACCCGTTGGCCAAGGCCGTGGGCTTGCGGACGACGACGATCTTCGGCGGCGTCAAGCAGCGTCGCCAGGAGGTCGCACTCAAGGCCGGAGTCGACATCGTCGTGGCCTGCCCCGGCCGCCTCGAGGACCTGCTCCAGCAGAACATCCTCACGCTCGAGAACATCGAGGTCACCATCCTCGACGAGGCCGATCACATGGCTGACCTCGGGTTCCTGCCCGGAGTCACCCGAATCCTCAACCAGACTCCGGCTGAGGGACAGCGGATGTTCTTCTCGGCCACCTTGGACAACGACGTCGACAAGCTCGTCCGTCGTTTCCTCCACAACGAGGTCCTCCACTCCGTGGATGAGCCGACCTCCCATGTTTCGGCCATGACCCACCACGTGTTCGAGGTGTCGGTCGACGACAAGAACGAACTCGTGCACAAGCTCGCTTCCGGCACGGGCCGCCGCATCCTCTTCACTCGCACGAAGCACCGGGCCAAGCGCTTCGCCCGCCAACTCACAGCAGCGGGCATTCCCGCCGTCGACCTGCACGGCAACCTGTCGCAGGGCGCGCGCGATCGCCACCTCGCCGCGTTCACCGATGGTGAGGCGAAGGTGCTCGTGGCCACAGACATCGCCGCCCGCGGCGTCCACGTCGACTCCGTCGAGCTCGTCGTCCACGTCGATCCCCCGACCGAGCACAAGGCGTACCTGCACCGCTCCGGTCGCACCGCACGTGCCGGCAGCGCCGGTGACGTCGTCACGGTGATGACCGCCGAAGAGCGCAAGGACACTCAGATCCTCCTGCGCAAGGCCGCCATCAAGGCGACCCCGCAGAAGGTCAACGCAGAGTCCCCCGAGGTGACCGAGCTCGTCGGTGAGATCGCCGAGTTCGTCGCCCCGCAGCCGAAGGAACCCGTTCAGCCGCGCAAGAGGACCGAACCTTCCACGTCGAATGGTCGTTCATCCCGCCGTCGCCGAGGTGGCCGTAGCGGACGCGGCGGAAGCTCGGGTCGCGGTGAGGCCGGCAACGGCGGCAGCGACCGCAGCCGTGAGAACTCCCGCGGCGGCCGTTCCGGCAATGGCCGCTCCGGCGGTCAGCGCGCGGAATCTTCGGGTCGTCAGCCGAACAGCCGCCGCGCGCCCGAATCCCGCGGCACCAGCCCCGAGACTCGTCGCCGCAACCGCACCCATACCGGAGGCTCGCAGCAGGTCTACTCGACCAGCAGCTGACGTCCTCACAATCCAGTAACCCTGCTTGGATACTACACTTTGGTGTAAATGCCGACTGGGCGAACCAGCAGTGAGAGGAGTCTGCCGATGAGCCAGGACCGCGAGTCCCTCACCCTCGTCTGGTTTCGCGACGACCTGCGCGTCGAGGACCACGAGGCCCTGACAGCGGCCTGCGGCGACGGGCAGGTGATCGGCCTCTGGATCAGAGAGTGCCGCGGCGACGATGGCCTGGGCCCACGCCCGCTGGGAGGAGCCGCTCGCTGGTGGGCGCACGAATCGCTGCGCGTCCTGGAGACCGAACTCGCACAGGTCGGTATCCCGCTGCTCTTCGCAGCAGGCTCCGCCGCCGACATCGTCCCGCAGGCGGCTGCGGACCTGAAAGTCGATGCTGTGCGCTGGTCGCGCCGTTATGCGCCGGCTGCACGTCGCCTCGACGCGCAGATCAAAACGGACCTGGCTGATGCCGGTCGTGCCGTGCACTCCCATACCGGCGCGCTGCTCGTCGAGCCTTGGACGGTCCGCCCTCAGGGCGGTGACTTCTACAAGGTGTTCACGCCGTTCTTCAACGCTGTGCGCGATCGCGAGGTCGGAGAGGTCCTGCCGCTGCCCGACGAACAGAGCCCCCTGACGGAGGCAGACCGGAAGAATCTGGACAATCACTCCTGGGTGCGCGACCTCGACGATCTCGGTCTTCTCGACGGAACCGACACGGGCTCGGGCAGCTTCGCCTCGGCGAGGACTCCGCAGTGGTGGCGGACGACCGTGGCCGGGCACTGGAATCCCGGGTGCAGGGAGTCAGCCGGTGAGCTCGCCTGCTTGAGCGACGGGCTCGACGGCTACGCAGATTCTCACGATGTCCCCGCAGACCCTGACAGCACGTCAGGCCTGTCGCCGCGACTGCGCTTCGGCGAACTCTCCCCCCGCCAGCTGCTGGCAGCGGCCCTGGACATACCGGAGGTGAGGGACGATGATCGGCAGGCATGGATCCGGCAGCTCTACTGGCGGGAGTTCTCCTGGCACCTGACCT
>NZ_JBQDYQ010000075.1:0-11577 GCF_052105255.1 Brevibacterium sp. | reverse complement strand
TCTGAGTCGCTGAGCCCGCCGAGGGCCAGCCCGGCAGCCAGATAGTCACGATCTGCGCTCATCGGCTTGCCTCCAACTCTTCTCGCAGCTTCTTCATTCCGTCTCTGATCCGTGACTTGATGGTACCCAGCGGCACCTGGAGGTCCTCCGAGATCTGGGTGTGGGTCATACCCTGATAGAAGGCCATGACGATGGGTCTGCTCTGATCTTCGGGGAGGATCTTCAACGCGGAGACCGTGCGATTTGACTCCGCCCGGTCGATCACGGTCTGCTCGACTCCTTCCACCGCCTCGGTGGAGGTGCGCAGCCCGTCGGCGAGGTCACGGTCCTGCTGGGACTGAACGCTGCGTACACAGTCGATGGCGCGTCTGCGACACAGGGTGACCAGCCATGCCCTGCCCGTCCCTCGGGTCGGGTCGAAACCCGAACACCGCGTCCAGACCTCGGTGAAGCAGTCCTGCAAGACCTCCTCGGCCAGTGTTCGGCTCTTGACGATCCGGACGATCACGGCCATGAGGATGCGGGAGTGCGTGGTGAACAGCTCTTCGAATGCGGACCGATCGCCCTCGGCGATGCGGATCAGCAGGGCTCCTCCGGGATCGGCGGTTTCCGCCGGCTGATGGTCAGAGCTCATTGCCCAATCATGCCATGCATGCAGACACCGATCACACCTTTCCCAGGTGAGCGAGTCGAACGAGGTGCGGGAAGCGGTCGGGCCGTGCGCTGTCGAGACGGTCAGCCGGCGTTCGCACGAAGCCGCTGGGACCATCGAGGATGCGAAGGCGGCCGGGAGCCGATCCTGGTGCTGCTGATCGATTCCCGGCCGCTGCATCGTGATGCCCTCTCACTGTGGAGGTTCCGGTCACTTCTCCGGCATCATCACGGAGTCGACCATGTAGACCGTGGCGTTGGCGGTCTTGACTCCGCCGCAGACCAGTCCGGCATCGTCGAATTTCATGTCCTCGCCCTCACCGGTCACGGTCACCTTCGAACCCTCCACGGTCTCGTGTTCACCGGCGATCTCATCGGGGGAGAGCTGTCCGGGGATGACGTGGTAGGTCAGGACCTTCGTCAGCTGGTCCGAGTCCTTGGCCAGGGCGTCGAGGTCGTCCTTGGGCACATCGGCAAAGGCGTCGTCGACCGGGGCGATGACAGTGAACTCGTCGCCGTTGAGGGTGTCGACGAGGTCGACATCGGGGTTGAGTTCGCCCGAGACCGCCTTGGTCAGGGTTGTCAGCATCGGATTGTTCGACGCGGCAGTGGCCACCGGGTCCTGGCCCATGCCCTCGACGGATCCGGCCCCGTCCGGGTTCGCCTCGGCGTAGGCCGAGCAGCCCTTGCCGACGAGGTCGGCATCGGCCATGGAGGAGTCGCCGGACTCGTCGGGCATCTCGGACTCGCTCGAGTCAGCCGGTTGGGATTCGGAGCTGCCCGACTCCGAGCCGGAGTCCTCGCTGCCGGATCCCGAATCCATTCCGCAGCCGCTGAGGGCCAACAGGCCGATGGCGCCGGCCGAGAGGATGGTGGCTGTGCGTGTGCGAAGCAGAGTCTTCATTGTTCTTCTCCTTAGAAACAGTAATGCGGATGATCCCACAGCTGTGAAGTGGTCTCCAGTACTCGCTGTGTACTGAGTATTCGGTGCGGTTTCGGGTTCGGATGGGTGGATGGGGAAGAAATATGAGAATTTCTTCGCCGAGGCGGCTGCGGGCTCATTCGACGCGGAATTGGATGTGGTGGTGCCCGGTGGCCGAATTCGGGATCGACTCCCGACGTTTCGAAGTCTGCACCGTGCCGTCCTTGTCCGTGGCACGCACGGTGAGGGTATGGGAGCCCGCAGCCACCTCGGCGAATTCGGCCCGCCACTGCCGCCAGGTGTCGATCGTGACCTCCGCGGCCAGATCCGCCTGCGTCCAGTCACCGTCGTCGAGCTTGACCTCGACACGGTCGATCCCTGAATGCTGCGCCCAGGCGGTGCCGCCGACCTGGATGTCTCCGGCCGGGACCGTGGCCAAGGGCCCCGGCACCTCGATGCGGGAGGCGACGAGGATGGGCGCCAACGCATCCCACCCACGGTCGGTCCAATAGGCGGTCTTCTCATCGAAGCGGGTGACCTCGAGTTCGGTCACCCATTTCGTCGCGGAGACGAAACCGTAGAGCCCAGGAACGACGAGGCGGGCGGGGAAACCGTGGATCGGGGTGAGCGGTTCGCCGTTCATCCCCACCGCCAGCAGGGAGGCGCGGTCATCGGTCAGCGCACCGAGCGGAGTCGAGGCGGTGAAACCGTCGAAGGAATGGGAGAGGACCATATCGGCATCAGCGCTCGGGCGGGCTCGGGCGAGGAGTTCGCGCACCGGATAGCCGAGCCAGGTCGCGTTGCCGACGAGTTCCCCGCCGACGGGGTTGGACACGCAGGTGAGCGTGATGTGGTGTTCTTCGAGCGGCAGGTCGAGGACGTCGTCCATCGTCAGGGTCACCTCCTGATCGACCATGCCGTGGATGCGCAGGGACCACTGCTGCGGGTCGATGACCGGTGGTGAGAGCACGGTGTCGATGCGGTAGAAGTCCTTGGCCTCGGTGACGAAGGTTGCCGTGCCGTCGACGCCGGTGCTCGCGGCCGCGGGGATCGCGGCCGCTTTCTTTGCGGGGGTGGGCAGGACCAGCTTGGCCACTGCGGCGCCGGCATCCTGTGTGAGCGAGACGATGGTCTGACCAGCGGCGATGCTGGCGGCCCCGATGGCCCCGACGGCCCCGGCCAGGCCGAAGAAACGGCGGCGGCTCAAGGGATCCGACGTCCGCGAACCGCGCGTGACATCGGCACGGTCGGCCGCCTCGGCGGGGGATGCCGACAGGCCGAGACGCAGCAGCAGGATGAAGCCCGTGATGCCGACCGCGAAGCCGATGAGCGCGGGAATGAGGTCGAGGGCACCCGCCTCGGGGCGGATGATGATGACGATGATCGGGACGAGCCCGGCGACGATCAGCAGCGTCGTGGCCAGACGCCGGCGGGAGGCGGCCAGGGCTCCGACGAGACCGGCGAGGACGATCGCACCCAGCCCGGTGGAGAGGACGAGGACGAGCTTGTCGTTGTCGCCGAAGAGGGCGATGACGGGTTTGATCGCAGCCGGGGGCGCCAAGGGGATGATCGCCTGACCGAGGGTGAGCAGGGGTGCAGCACTCGGGTTGAAGGCACGCGCGATGAGGTCCGCGAGACCGAACATCAAGACGGTGGCGACGATGCCTGCCACGGCGCCGCGGAAACGGTGGGTTGCACGGGTTGTCCGATTCATAGTGATCATTCGGAGCCGCGGGCGCCGTGGATGGGTCTGTACGCTTTCGTTGCTGACCATTCACTGAAACGCCAGTGACCTTGTTGCGCGCCTGTCGTAGCATGGTGCAATGACTGAGAACCCCGGATACGCCCAGCCGCAGGCTCCGACCGGAGATGCGGATGAGCCGAAGAGCCCGAGCGCGCCGATCTACACCGCGAAGGTCGAGAACCTCGGCGGCACCTCAGGCGAGGTGCGCGTCGAAGACGGCCAGACCCTGCCCACCGCCCCGACCTCACGGGTCGAAGAAGGCAACAACCCGGAACAGTTCCTCGCCATGGCCTGGTCGACCTGCCTCGGCGAAACGCTCAAGGTCGTCCTCGCCGTCAATGACATCGAAGCGCTCTCACGCGTGCGCGTCGAGGTCGAGCTGCACAACGAACCCTCCGGCAGCGGCTACTACTTCGCACCGAAGGCGTTCATCTCCATCGAAGGGGTCTCGGACACCGACGCCGAGAAGTTCGCTGCCCGCGCCCACGCTCGCTGCCCGATCTCCAAACTGCTCGTGGGCAAGGGCACCCCGGTCGTCGAGATCGAACCGTACAAGAATTCGGACAACTTCCAGCTCAGCTGAACTCTCCACCCACCTCGGCGAAAGGAGGCCCCGACTGCGAAGTCGGGGCCTCCTGAGTCGGCACTCGGGTGTTGACTGTCGGACTCCGCGGCCACCTCGGCGGCGATCTGCGCCACCTGGACGGCCGCCTCGGCGAGGAGGAATGGTCCAGGGGGCCCAACGGCGGATTACAGTGTCTGCTAAGACATTCAGGGGTCGAGCGGATGCGACACGACGAGAGGAGCCGAGGTGGATATGGACCTGCAGGAGTTCCTGTTCCTCGCCCTCGACCTCACCGGCACGTTCGTCTTCGCTGTCTCCGGAGTGCTGTTGGCCGCGCGCCGCGATTTCGACATCACGGGAGGGTTGGTGTTGGGCACGATGACGGGAATCGGCGGCGGAATGATCCGCGATGTGCTCCTCGACCGGGTGCCCAATGCCATCGGCCAACCGATCTACCTCGCCCCGCCGGTGATCGCGACATTGCTCATCTACATCATCGGCTCCCACATCTCCCGGGCCCGGATCTGGATCGTCGCCTTCGACGCGATGGGCCTCGGCCTCTTCAGCGTCACCGGCACGACGATCGCGCTCGCCGCCGGGACGAACTATCCGGCGGCGCTGCTCATGGGTGCGCTGACCGCGTGCGGCGGCGGGCTCATGCGCGATGCCGTGGCCAGCGAGGACCCGGCGATATTCCGCGGCACCGACCTCTACCTCATCCCCGCCCTATTCGGTTCGGGGCTGACGATCATCGCCGAGGTGACCGGACTGTTGGGTGCCATCGCCTCCCTGGTCATCGCGGCCGCCGCCTTCGGTTTCCGCATGCTCGCCTGGAAGCTGCAGTGGCGGGTGCCGCAGCCGATGCGGCAATGGTCGTACCGGGACACCGGTCGTCGAGTGAAGAAGAAGCTGCCGTCGGTGTTCCGGAAACCGGACTGAGGGTGTGACTTGTGGGACGGTGTCTGACCGGTTGAGGTCCGCAGTGGCGGATCTGAAACAATGAGACCGGCACCAGCTGCCCGTGCTTGTGCGAGGATGAAATCATGAGCGACACACCGATCGGACCGCCCCCACCCGGGCCGCTTCCGTTGCGCGAGGAGGAACCGGTCCCGACATGGACGCGTGACTTTCTGCGCGTCCTCGGCTTCACCCTGTTCGGTGCGCTCTTCTTCACCTTTCTCATCTGGTTCGCCTCGACCGGGCTGATGGTCGGCAACAACTTCGAAATCATCGAAGCGGATGCGATGTGGATGGGAATCTGTGCCGCAGGCCTGGCCTTCTTGTTCTCATTCCTGTTCATGGAGCACAAACGACCGGATGACGGGTTCCGGCGTGAGGGTCTCATCCCGCTGATTCTTCTCAGCGTGGTCGCCTCCGCAGTGATCGTCTCGCTGGTGGCGCTGGTCTGGCCGTTCTTCCTCGGCGTGCAGGCCGTTCCCGGAACGGTTGCGGCGGAACTGGGCAGCGATCCGGCGAGCTTCTTCCTCGTTCTGCTCTTCTTCATCGGCGGCATGGCGTGGAGTACGGGCATGATGTTGCCGATGATGATCGGCGGCTACAAGGTCGCGCTGTGGCTGCTGCTGCCGTATCTCGGATTTGTCTTCCTTATCTTCTTCGCCGGTGTGGAAGTCTTCGACAATCCGCCGAGCCTGCTCGCCACGATGATCTGGGTGGTCGTGGCGCTGATCGGTCTGGCGGTGCTGACGGTTTTGACGATGTTGCGGAATGTCATCGACAAGCCGAAGCTGCAGATGACTGCTGCCGAGCGTGATGCGGCCTACCAAAGGTACCTGGACGATAGGCGTCGGCGTGGACTGACGAACGAGAACCCGCTGCCGGGCATCGACGGGCCTCAGCGTCCGCCGCGTCCGCCGCGGGGCTCGAGGCGGGGCTCGAGGCGGTGAGCGTGCAACGGTGACTCATCGGTATAGACGCGGCCATTGTCACCTGGAATGATGAACGCATGAGTGAGCTGAGAAGCAACTGGGCGACCGACCCCGCACCACTGCTGCGCGTCGGGGAGGGATTCCGCCTCGGCGAGGTCGACCAGCAGTCGACGCCCGGCTACGACGGGGACAAGAAATCGGGGAAGAAGGATCTCGAGGCGCTGTCGATCGAGCTGAGCGATCTGCAGGAGCGCCTCTTCGCCGCGCACCACGACGAGGACTCCGGGCCTGCCGTTCTCCTCGTCCTGCAGGCTATGGACACCGCCGGCAAAGGAGGCATCGTCCGTCACGTCGTCGGAGCCGTCGACCCGCAGGGCGTCGAGCTCGCCGCCTTCAAGAAGCCGACCGAGGAGGAGCTCGCCCACGACTTCCTCTGGCGCATCCGACCGCGCGTGCCCGGGCCCGGAATGATCGGAGTCTTCGACCGCTCACACTACGAGGATGTGCTCATCGGCCGCGTCCGCGAACTCGCCGACGCCGCCGAGATCGAGCGCCGCTACACCGCCATCAACGACTTCGAAGCCGAACTGATCGCGGCGGGAGTGCACATCGTCAAGGTCATGCTCCACATCTCCCCGGACGAGCAGAAGGAGCGCCTGGCCGAACGCCTCGACCGACCCGACAAGCACTGGAAGTACAACCCCGGAGACGTCGATGAGAGACTCCTGTGGCCGGATTACATGGACGCCTACCAGGTCGTCTTCGACCGCACCTCCACCGAGGCGGCGCCCTGGTTCGTCGTGCCCGCGAACCGGAAATGGTACGCCCGCTTGGCTGTGCAGCGTCTGCTGCTCGATGCCCTGGTCGACATCGACCCGCAGTGGCCGGCCGCCGATTTCGACGTCGAAGTCGAGAAGAAGCGGCTCGCCGAGAGCTGACGATCACGTCTGTACCCAACGGCGGGCCGCCTCGGCGAAGGATCTGCCGTGACGAATCGCGACGTCAGTCGCGACGGATGCTGAAGTCGACCTTCGTGGGGTGTTCGACGGTGCGCGAGACCGTGCAGTACTTGTCATGGGAGAGCCCGACGAGGCGTTCGACGCGGGCATCGGCCTTCCGGCCCTCCTCGTCGTCGGGGAACTCGAGATCGAAGTCGAGGTGGACGTCGTCCACCCTGGAAGCGCCGTCTTCGTCGATCTTGTCCGCGGTCGCGGAGACGTCGAACTTCGTCGGCTCGGTGTGACGGCTGGTCACGGTGTCGACGTCGATCGACGAGCAGCCGGCGACGGCGGCCAGGAGCAGTTCGACGGGGGTCATGAGTCCTTCGCCGCGACCGAATTCGATGCTCGCTCCGCTCGGGGCGGTGGCGCGGTAGTGGTTCTCGGCGATGCGGGTCAGTTCGATGCTGCGGATGTCTTCACTCATGCCTCAATGATGGCAGACTTGCGCGGCTGCAGACTTGCGGGGTCGCAGGAGCGGGGGCGATCACGGTCTGGCGAAGTCGATCTCGCTCGACTGCTGGACCCGTGCCTGCCGGCCGGGACCCGATTCGAACTGCCAGTACAGGTTCGTGTGGGACACGACCTGCTCCGGAGGGGGAGCGCCCCACTCGGTGAGATCCTCGGTGGTGTGCGCGTCGGTGACGAGGGTGACGTCGTAGCCGCGGGCGAAGCCGCCGTGGATGGTCGAGCGCACGCAGGCGTCCGATTGGGCACCGGTGACGATGAGGTGGCCGACGTCCTTTCCGGCGAGCACCTCCTCGAAGTCCGTCTCCTCGAAGGTGTTGCCGTGGGTCTTGTCGATGATGGACTCGCCGTAGGCGGGAGAGAGCGTGTCGACGATCTGCCATTGCGGGGAATCGAGCGGAAGCTCACCTGAGCTGTGCCGGACCCAGACCACCTCGGTGCCGGTGTTTCGGGCGCGGTCGACGAGATCGGAGATCGTGGAGATGACTGACTCGGAGTTCCAACTGGCCTGCATCACCCCGGTCTGCACGTCGATGACGACGAGGGCGGATTTCGGACGAGTGGATGACCGCGGCTGAGCTGTGGGCATATGATCCTCCTTGATCAAGGATCATTGTCCTCGCTCCGATCCCAGCAGGCAAGAGCGCGGCGCCGGTCTGTTCTGCGGGTGTGAGAATAGGCGAGTGAGCGATTCCTCCGAGACATCCGGCGACGAGGTGGGCGTCGGCAAAGTTGGCGCGGGCAGTGCGGCCGCGGGCAAAGCGGGCGGCGGCAGTGCCGCCGGTCCGCGCCGTTTCAGCGTCCTGCGCAGCTGGAAGACCGCGCCCTACCTGGTCGGATCGGGTACGGCGATGATGGGCGACAACATCGAGCACGTCATCACCTACTGGGTGCTGTGGCAGAAATTCGAATCTCCGGCTCTCGTCGGGTTCCAGCTCATCAGCCATTGGCTGCCTTTCCTGCTGCTCTCCGTCTATGCGGGATCCCTGGCCGAACGCTTCGACTGCCGCCGCCTCATCCAGATCGGGCAGATCATGTTCATGGTCGTGTCCCTGTGCTGGGGGATCCTCTTCCTCACCGACTCCCTGCAGCTGTGGCAGGCCTGCGTGCTGCTCGTCATCCACGGACTCGCCGGTTGTCTGTGGGGTCCGGCCGAACAGATGATGCTCCATGACTTCGTCGATCGGACAGAGCTGCCGAGCGCGGTCCGCCTCAATGCGACCTTCCGCAGCCTCGGCATCCTCTTCGGTCCCGTCGTCGGTTCCGCCCTGCTGCTCGGGGTCGGCGCCACATGGGGCATCTTCATCAACATCATCTTCTACCTGCCGCTGACGATCTTCCTCATCCGCACCCCTTTCACCGGACATCTGCGCAGCGGAGGGGTGCGCACCGCGCGGACGACCCTCATCCAGTCGCTGAGGGTGCTCATCGATGTCCGCCACAATCGTGCGATCGTCGGCATGCTGCTGCTGGCGGCGCTCGCCTCGACGACGATCGGGGCGGTGCTGCAGACGGCGATGCCGGTGTTCGGCGACATTCTCAATCCGGTCGGTGGGGACAGCGACTTCACCTACGGGGTGCTGCTCTTCGCCATGGGCGCGGGCGGAGTGCTCGGCGGGTTCGGGCTCGAGGCGACCGGGTGGATCAAGGCCGTCCCGGCTGCGGCGGCACTGGCCGCCTCGGCGATGGGCCTGAGCGCGCTGCTCTTCGCCCTGACCTCGCACCTGTGGGTGGCGGTCATCCTGTTGGTGATCGCCGGGGTCTCGAAGATCACTGCCGAGTCGACCGAGATGGCCATCATCCAACTCGAGGCGCCGCCGGAGATCCGCGGTCGCGTCATCGGCTCCTATGCGACGTTCGGCCCCGGCATGCAGACCTTCTCCGGAGTCACCGCGGGAGTGCTCGGCACGATTGCCACGCTCCCCGGAGCCGTCATCATCGGCGGCACGGTCCTGGCCATCGGAGCGGTGGCCATCGGCACCTACGCCATCACAGGAGGCCGCAACCCCCCTGCAATTACTACCTGACGGCGGCGCAGCAACCTGGCGCCAGGTATCTGCGCCGCCGTCACCTGCTCCAGCGCGGGAATTCGGTGTGCCATCGATCGGGTTCGCCCACGTCAAAGGCACACGACATGAGGCCCGACCGGGAGCAGCCGTCGACGGTCACGGCCCGATCGGCGATCGTGAGTTCTGCTTCGTCGATGTCGAGCGACGGCAGGTACTCAAAACCGTGCAGAATCCGCGGCTCATCCGCATGACCACCTCACTCGTCGACGACACACTGACCATCACCCTGCCCGACGGGCGCTCTGCCTCTGGGGTGCCAGTCGGGCAGGGCGAGCGCCTGACCTGCTATTACTGGAAGCGACCGGTCGACCTCGAGCTCACTGACGGCCCGCATTCGAAGCTCGCCTCCGAGTGGCTGGGAAGGCCGGTGCGGCTGGCCCGCGCACTGCGTGGAGACGTGATCTACGGAGCTGGCCTGTCGATCGTCACGACTGCTTCGATGAGGGAACTCGCCGATCGATCCGTTCACCACGAGCTGCTTGACGAGGCCGCCCGCTTTCGTGCCACCCTCGTCCTCGACACGGACGAACCCTTCATCGAAGAGACTTGGCGAGGCCGGGAGGCGACGGTGAACGTGCCGGACGTCGGCGCGCTGCGTGTGCGGATCGGGGATCCGATTGCGCGGTGTGCCGTCCTCGATCTCGACCCGATCACTGGAGAACGGGGCAGCAATCTGCTTAAGACGCTTGCCGCCAGCCGCCCGCGAAATGAGGTGGGTGAACCGTACTTCGGCGTCAACGCCGAGGTCATCGAAACCTCTGCGGCTCCGGACACCTGAGCGGCCATGTCCCAACGCAGGTGACGGCGGCCCAGATACCTGGCGCCAGGTTGCTGCGCCGCCGTCGGGTAGCAATCAGGTGACGGCGCCGCGGACCTTGTGCGCCGGGGTGTCCCAAAGTCGGTTGTCGAGGATGTCGCGCAGGGCCTCGACGGTGTCCCAGACCTCGGTGAACCCGATGTAGAGCGGGGTCAATCCGAACCGCAGCACCTCCGGCTCACGGTAGTCGCCGATGATTCCGCGTTCGATGAGCGCGCTCATCACCGCAAACCCCTCCGGATGCCTGATCGAGACCTGGGACCCGCGATGGGCGTGCTCACGTGGGGTGACGACCTCGACCGGGTGATCGGCCACACGCTCATCGACGAGGTCGATGAACAGGTCCGACAGTGCCAGGGATTTCTCGCGGACCTGTTCCATGTTCGCCCGCGAGTGGATGTCGAGGCCGAGCTCCGCCACGGACATCGACAGGATTCCCTGCGTGCCCGTGAGGTACCGGCGGATGCCTTCGGCGGGCCGGTAGTCCGGGGCCATATCGAAGGGCTGCGCATGCGACCACCACCCCGACAGAGGTTGGCTGAATCGGTTCTGCAGGGCTTCTGCGACCCAGATGAACGCCGGAGAGCCGGGCCCGCCGTTGAGGAATTTGTACGTGCAGCCGATCGCCATGTCCGTACCCGTTCCGGTCAGATCGATGGGCAGAGCACCGGCCGAGTGGCACAGGTCCCAGATGACCATGGCTCCGCCGGCATGGATCGCCGAGGTGGTCGTGCCCATATCGAAGAGCCGACCGGTCCGATAGTTCACATGGGTGAGGACGACGAGGGCCACCTCGTCGGACATCGTGGTCGGGAATCCTGCGGTGACCTCCCCATCGTCGACGAGCCGGACTTCGTAGCCGTCGCCGAGCTGCTCGGCCAATCCTTGAAGCATGTAGATGTCGGAGGGGAAGTTCTCCCGCTGGGTGAGGATGATCCGCCGGTTCGGGGAATCCTCGGCCTGCATCTTCAGCGCCGCCGAGGCGGCCTTGAACAGATTGATCGACGTGGTGTCCGTGACGACGGTCGACCCGGCCCCGCCGCCGACTAACCCGGCGACCTTCTCACCCAACTTTGCCGGCAGATCCCACCAGCCGGCGGTGTTCCACGACCCGATGAGGCCGGTGCCCCATTCGTCGGTGATGACGTCCTGGGCGCGTTCTGCGGCTCCCTTTGTGCGGGGGCCGAGAGAGTTCCCGTCGAGGTAGATCGTGCCGTCCGGGAGCAGGAACTCTTCGCGGAAGCCGCGCAGGGGATCGTTCGCATCGCGTCGTTCACAGTCCGCACGGGTGATTGCTGTTGGATTCGCCGAGGTGGCTGTCCGGTCAGGGGTCGTCATCGTCGCCTTCCACGTGGTGAGGGAACCGGTGGGTTCGTCTGCATTCCAGGCTACCGCCTCAGAACTACCTGACGGCGGCCCAGCAACCTCGCGCGAGGTTGCTGAGCTGTGCTGTCTCA
>NZ_JBQDYQ010000074.1:0-11795 GCF_052105255.1 Brevibacterium sp. | reverse complement strand
CGAAGACCTATTTCGCCACCATCCGTCTGGGGTCGTCGACCCCGACCGATGATGCGGACTCCGAGCCCGATCGCTTCGCCGACCCGGCCGTCCTCGCCCGTGTCGACACTGCGGCCATCGAAGCCGCCGTGGCCAGGCTGCGCGGCCCCATCGATCAGGTGCCCAGTGCCGTCTCGGCGGTCAAGGTCGACGGCAAGCGCTCCTACGCTCGCGTCCGCGCCGGAGAGGACGTCGAACTCAAGGCCCGTCGTGTCGAGGTCTCGGAGTTCCAGGTCATCGACCTCCGCTTCGCCGCCGGGGACGGGCACATCGACATCGATGTCGAAGTCGACTGTTCGTCCGGGACGTATGTGCGCGCCCTGGCCCGCGATATCGGCACCGACCTCGGGGTCTTCGGCCACCTCACCGCGCTCAGGCGGACGCGCGTCGGTGATTTCCACATCGACCAGGCCGTGACCCTGCCCGAGGACCTCGACGTTCCCGCGCCTGCTCTCATCTCCCTCGCCGAGGCGGCCCGCACCCTGTTGCCGGTTGTCACCGTCGATGCCGGCCGGGCAAGGGAGCTCATGCAGGGTAAAACTGTTCCGGCTGGCGACTGGCA
Source organism: Brevibacterium sp. (assembly GCF_052105255.1). Taxonomy (NCBI): domain Bacteria; kingdom Bacillati; phylum Actinomycetota; class Actinomycetes; order Micrococcales; family Brevibacteriaceae; genus Brevibacterium; species Brevibacterium sp. The sequence goes on along the minus strand of NZ_JBQDYQ010000074.1, from coordinate 11,194 downwards.
TGCCGACCCCGCCGCCGATAGTGCCGACCCCGCCGCTGACGCCCGCGGCTCAGAGAATCGCGAAGTGGCCGTCGTCTGCGACGATGCGCTCGTCTCCGTCGCCGAAGTGCGTCGCAGCGGCGGTCTGAAGTCACTGACCGCCTTCGCGATCGACCTCGTCTGAACGGGACCTGGCCACTTCACTGTCACAACACAAAGGGTTGTGTCTGGTAAATACAAACAAAATACTTGTATCCCTCGGCGCCATCTGATCTACTTGTCCTATGTTCGTCTTGACCATCGACCAGCAGGACTCGCGCTCACACGCCGACGCGGTGCCCCGAATCCTCGAGGCGCTGGCGCCGATCGAGGCGATCGTCCCCTTCGCCCGCACCATCGGTGACGAGGTCCAAGGGGTTCTCGACGACCCTGATGCCGTCGCCGAGGCGGTCCGCCGGATCGGCATCGACGCGGGCTGGCATATCGGGATCGGAATCGGCGAGGTCGAACGGCCCCTGCCCGAGACCACCACCGAGGGCAGGGGAGCGGCCTTCTACGCCGCGCGTCAAGCGGTCGAAGCGGCGAAGTCCGCACCTGCCCACCTCGTCGTGAGCGCCGACCCGGGCAGTGACCATCGCGGCCTGGCGGAGGCGGCCCTGCGCCTTCTCATCAGCACGCTGAGCGAGCTGCGCAGCCACTCCCGCGGCTACGTCGGTTTCCGCCTCGACCACCCCGAGGCGACTCAGGCCGAGATCGCCGCGGAGTTCGACGTCTCCCAGCAGGCCGTCTCCCGCGTGCTGTCGGCCGGTCCTGCCGACATCGTCTCCGGCGCCGAACACCTGGCTCGGCATCACCTCGACCGCCTCCAACGAGGCCTGTCGGAAGGAGCCGCACATGTGGACTGAGGTGCTTGTCGCCATCGCCGCCGCCGTCGTCGCGGCGTTCATCGGCTGGCCGCTCGTGCCGCTCCTCCTTCGCCTGACCCATGCGGGCCCGGGAACCAAACCCGAACGGACCGGGGCCGAGGATGTCGAAGTCCTGCGCGGCGGACTGTGGATCGGCATCGTCGAGCGTGCACTCATCGCCGGAGCCATCGTGCTCGGACGGCCCGAGCTCATGGCCGTGGTCATCGCGGTCAAAGGACTCGGTCGCTTCGCGGAGATCAAATCCTCGGCGGCCGCGGGGGAGCGGTTCATCATCGGCACCTTCGTCTCCATTGCCCTGGCGTCCCTCCTCGGCGTCATCGGCCGGGCGATCGTGGCCTGACCGGGGTCTTCCGGGTCTTCCCCGCCTCGGCGAGGTCCGGGTTAGGAAGCGGAAGATGTCTGCGATAATCTGAATCGGTGCACGGAAGGAGCGAATGTCTGGTGGAGCTGTATCACGGACTCGGTGAGGTCGAGGTCGACGCTGTCGGCACCGTCGTCACTCTCGGCAACTTCGACGGCGTGCACCGCGGACACCAGACGGTCCTTGCCGCCGTCGCCGCCCTGGCCAGGCAGGATGGCCTGCGCTCGATCGCGATGACCTTCGACCCGCACCCGCGCACGGTCCACCGCCCCGATGACCCGACCGTGATGATCACCTCGACCCGGCAGCGCGCCGAGCTCATCGCCGCCACCGGAATCGACGGCCTCCTCATCCAGCCCTACGACCTCGACTTCGCCGCCCAGTCGGCCGAGGAGTTCGTGCGCAGATATTTCGTCGAGGCCCTGCACGCGAAGATCGTCGTCGTCGGCGACGACGTCCGCTTCGGGCGTGACAACGAAGGCACGATCGAGACCCTGCGCAGCCTCGGCGAGAAATTCGGCTTTCGGACCGAGACGATCGACGAGGTCGGGCGCGGGGGCCGGTATTCGTCCTCCCGGATCCGGGAACAGCTCACCGCCGGTGATGTCGCCGAGGTGGCCGATCAGCTCGGCCGCTACCACGCACTTCACGGCACCGTCGTCCACGGTGATGCCCGCGGACGCGATCTCGGATTCCCGACGGCGAACCTCTCGCCGAATCCCGACGGGCTCGTCCCCGCTGACGGCGTCTATGCCGGATGGGCGACGTTTAACGGTGAGGACCAAGCGTACCCGGCAGCGATCTCCGTGGGCACGAACCCGACCTTCCAGGGGCAGGTCCGACGGGTCGAGGCATACGTGCTCGACAAGGAATTCGGAGAATTCGACGTCTACGACCGTGAGATGACTCTCGAATTCGTCTCCCGCATCCGCGGTCAGGTCGCGTTCACCGGGATGGACGACCTTATCGTGCAGATGCATGAGGACATCGCCGATGTGCGCGAAGTCCTGCACACCTGATAAGCTGATCTCTGCCGTTTTCACCGGCCGCGGTCCCATAGGGCAGTGACTTCAGGTCCCTGCGCCGCGCAACGACACGAAGGAGAACTCCATGGCTCTCGATACCGCTGTGAAGCAAGAGATCATCAAGGAATATGCAACTCATGAGGGCGACACCGGTTCTCCCGAGGTCCAGGTTGCACTGCTGACCCGCCGGATCATCGACCTGACCGAACACTTCAAGGATCACAAGCACGACCACCACTCGCGTCGTGGCCTGCTGCTCCTCGTCGGCCAGCGTCGCCGCATGCTCAAGTACCTCGCGAACGTCGACATCGAGCGTTACCGTTCGCTCATCAAGCGCCTCGGCCTGCGCCGCTGATTCGACTCTGCTGATCAGCCCCGTCTGATCGGATCGTGTCGAACAGTTCGGAAGCGTCCCACCTCTCGGTGGGGCGCTTTCGTGCTTCTGCGGTAGACTCATGCGTGGACGCACATGCCATGGACGTTTCGGTCTTCGGTAGTGGCCTCCGGAGGAACGCGCGCCGACACCGACTTGCAGAGGCAAGTGGCTGCCGGCACCGGTTCCGTGGGCCCCGATCGATGACCGGCGTGGATCCATGCATCGTCCACTGCCAATATCCCGCCGGAAGGGCGCGGGGTCTCGCACTGCGCAACGCAGTGCGCTGCCACGTGGCGTCGAGGGACCACCCTCGAGCGCTGCAGATCGTGCGATGACCGCCGCGCACCGGCACAAACTAGGAGACTACGTGGGACTCAACCCTGAATCCGCCGTTGCCCATATCGACAACGGCAGCTTCGGCAAACACACCATTCGCTTCGAAACCGGTCGGCTGGCCAAGCAAGCCGCCGGGTCCGCCGTCGCCTACCTCGACGACGACACCATGCTGTTATCGGCCACTTCGGCCGGCAAGAACCCCCGTGAGGGCTTCGACTTCTTCCCCCTGACCGTCGACGTCGAAGAGCGCATGTACGCCGCCGGCCGCATCCCCGGCTCGTTCTTCCGTCGCGAGGGACGCCCCTCGACCGACGCGATCCTCACCTGCCGCCTCATCGACCGCCCGCTGCGTCCGTCCTTCGTCAAGGGCCTGCGCAACGAGGTCCAGGTCGTCGTCACCGTGATGTCGGTCAACCCCGACCACATCTACGACGCCCTGGCCATCAACGCCGCCTCGATGTCGACCCAGCTGTCCGGTCTGCCGTTCTCCGGCCCCATCGGCGGTGTGCGCATCGCGCTCATCGACGGCCAGTGGGTCGCGTTCCCGAACCACTCGCAACTTCAGGACGCCGTGTTCAACATGGTCGTCGCCGGTCGCGTGGTCGGTGACGACGTCGCCATCATGATGGTCGAGGCCGAAGCCACCGAAAACGCCATCGACAAGGTCAAGACCGGCGCGCAGGCCCCCACCGAGGAGGTCGTGTCCGAAGGTCTGGAAGCCGCGAAGCCGTTCATCGCCGAGCTCTGCCGCGCGCAGTCCGAACTCGCCGATCGTGCCGCGAAGCCGACCGTCGAATTCCCCGTCTTCCGCGACTACGAGGACGACGTCTACGAGGCCGTGAAGGAACTCGCCGAGGCGAAGCAGACCGAGAACTTCACAATCGCCGACAAGCAGGAGCGCGAAGCCGCCGGTGCCGCTCTCCTCGATGAGCTCTTCGAGAAGCTCGGTGAGCGCTTCGCAGGCCGTGAGAAGGAGATCGCGAACGCGCTCAACGCGCTGACCAAGCAGGTCGTGCGCAAGCGCATCCTCACCGAGCAGGTCCGCATCGACGGACGTGGTCTCAAGGACATCCGTCCGCTCACCGCCGAGACCAACGTCATCCCGCGCGTGCACGGTTCGGCCATCTTCGAACGCGGCGAGACCCAGATCCTGGGTGTCACCACGCTCAACATGCTCAAGCTCGAGCAGACGATCGACTCGCTCTCACCCGAGACCTCGAAGCGCTACATGCACCACTACAACTTCCCGCCCTATTCGGTCGGTGAGACCGGCCGCGTGGGCAGCCCGAAGCGCCGCGAGATCGGCCATGGAGCGCTGGCCGAGCGTGCCCTGGTGCCCGTTCTGCCCAAGCGTGAGGACTTCCCGTACGCGATCCGCGAGGTCTCCGAGGCCCTCGGTTCGAACGGTTCGACCTCGATGGGTTCGGTCTGCGCTTCGACGCTGGCCATGCTCTCGGCCGGTGTGCCGCTGCAGGCGCCCGTCGCCGGCATCGCCATGGGGCTCGTCTCCGACGTCATCTCCACCGACCAGGGCGAGCAGACCGCGTACGCGGCTCTGACCGACATCCTCGGTGCCGAAGATGCCTTCGGCGATATGGACTTCAAGGTCGCCGGTACGCGTGACTTCATCACCGCGATCCAGCTCGACACCAAGCTCGACGGCCTTCCCGCCTCGGTGCTCGGTGCCGCACTCAAGCAGGCCCGTGAAGCACGCATGGTCATCCTCGACGTCCTCGCTGAGGCCATCGACGCCCCGGCCGAGATGGCACCGACGGCACCGCGGATCATCTCCGTGAACATCCCCGTCGACAAGATCGGTGAGGTCATCGGGCCCAAGGGCAAGATGATCAACCAGATCCAGGAGGACACCGGCGCGGAGATCAGCATCGAAGACGACGGAACCGTCCTCATCGGTGCCACCGACGGACCGGCCGCCGAAGCCGCCCGCTCGATGATCAACGCGATCGCTAACCCGCAGGTTCCCGAGGTCGGCGAACGCTACCTGGGCACCGTGGTCAAGACGATGAGCTTCGGCGCATTCGTCTCACTGACCCCGGGCAAGGACGGCCTGCTGCACATCTCCGAGCTGCGTAAGCTCAACGACGGCAAGCGCGTCGAGGATGTCGAGGACGTCGTCGGCGTGGGCCAGAAGGTCCAGGTCGAGATCACGAAGATCGATGACCGCGGCAAGCTCTCGCTGGCTCCGGTCACCGACGAAGACGAGAAGTCGGACGAAGAGGGATCAGACAACTGATACTGAAGAGTTCTCACACCGGGGAGGGCAGCCGAATCGATCGGTCTGTCCTCCCCGGTGGTTTGACGCTGACCACCGAACACATGCCGGGTCTGGCCTCGGAGACGATCGGGATCTGGGTCGCCGCCGGGTCCCGCGACGAATCCGCCGAGACCGCCGGCTCGACGCATTTCCTCGAACACATGCTGTTCAAGGGCACCGGGTCGAGGGATGCGAAGTCCATCGCTGCGGCCTTCGACCGCACCGGCGGGGATTCGAATGCGATCACCGCCAAGGAGCTCACCTGCTACTACTCCCGGTGTCTGGTCACGGACCTGCCGAACATCACCGGGCTGCTCGTCGACATGGTCTCGAACTCTCAGCTCGATATCGAGGAGTTCGAACGCGAGCGGGGAGTCATCATCGAAGAGCTCGCCATGTCCGCCGATGATCCCGGGGACGTCCTCTTCGACGACTTCGATTCCCTGGTCTTCGGCACGCATCCGCTGGCCCGGCCCGTGGGCGCGACGAAGGATCAGATCCGCGTGCTCGGCCACCACACGGTCATCGACCACTATCAGTCGACGTACGTTCCGCCCCGCCTGGTCATCGCCGCCGCGGGCGGTGCGACCCATGAAGAGGTCCTCGCGATGGTTGAGGATGCCCTCGCCGAGGCGGGGCTCGGATCTCGTGCCGATGTCTGGTCGGGCGCGGGAACCCGGGCCCGCGGTGCCGACTCTGTGGACACCGGCGACGCGGACGGCGGGGCCGCCTCGGTGGCGAAAGGCTCGCACCTCGGTGGGGCCGCCCGGGTGCGTCCTGAGTTCCACTCCGGGAAGTCGCATACGGTCAAGGACATCGAACAGCTGGGCATCATGCTCGGCTGCGAAGGTCTGGAAGAAGGCCACGACGACCGGTTCATCTACTCGGTCATGCTGACGATGCTCGGCGGCGGGATGTCGTCCCGGCTGTTCCAGAGCGTGCGCGAGGAGCGCGGACTGGCCTACGCCGTGAACTGCGTGGCCAGTCAATTCACGGATACCGGCACCTTCGGCATCTACGCCGGCTGTACGGCCGAGAACGCTCAGGCCGTCGTCGACCTGGCCATGAGCGAATGGGACCGGTTGGCGCAGGAGACGCCGAGCCAGTTCGAGCTCGACGAGATCGTGTCCCAGCTCTCAGGCTCGATGGTGCTCGGACTCGAGTCCTCTGCGGCGCGGATGAATCGTCTCGCGCGGTCCGAGATCTTCGGGCTGCCGCTCGAATCGCCGATGGACCTCATCGAACGTGTCCGCTCGGTCACGGCCGAGGACGTCAGCGAGATGGCCGGGCGGCTGCTGTCGCGGCCCAAGGCTCTGGCTCTGGTCGGACCGGCTGCCGAGGTCGAACTGCCCTGAGCGCGTTGCCGCGTCCAGGGCTTCGGCCGTCGGACGCGGGACGCCCGCCAGCAGGGACGGAGAGGGGACAGGCGAGATGGCGAGGAAGAACGCAGCGGTCCGTCGGGAGGAGATCCTGGCGGCCACGGTCGAGGAGATCGAGGCGACGGGTCTGCGCGGGCTGCGCGTCTCCGACGTCGCTGCCCGTCTGGGTTTGAGCGCCAGCCTCGTCATCTACCACTTCGAGACGAAGGAAGCCCTCGTCGCCGAAGCCTTCGACTTCGCCGGGCGCCAAGACATCGACCACGCCAGGGAACTGGCCGCCGGGGCCGCCTCGGCGAGGGGGAGTGGATCCGCACTCCAGCGACTGCGGGACGTCGTCGGCTGGTACCTGCCTCGCGGGTCCTCGCGCAGCTGGAAGATCTGGATCGACGGCTGGTCGGCCGGACTCGTCGACAACGCTCTGCGGTCGACGTTCGCCGCTCTCGACCAGGAGTGGAAGTCGATCCTCGTGGGCCTCATGGACGAGGCCATCGCGGCGGGGGAGTGCACGGCACCTGATGGCGGCACCGCGTCGGGCGCGACCCGGATCCTCGCCTTCCTCGACGGCCTGGCTATCCAGGTGATGGTCAATTCGGAGACCGTTGACACTGAGGCGCTGAGCACCTGGGTCGACGACTTCCTCACCCGCGAACTCGGGTGAGAACGCCCCTTGACGTGCTGGGCATCGTGCCGTCAGACTTGAGTCGTATACGTTACTGAATAGCGATTCAGTAAGGCTTGGATGCCATCTGCTCCCGACTCTCCTGGAGGCCCCATGTTCATGGACATCACCTGGCAGGACTCTGTCACCGGCGCGGCAGGCTATGTCGTCATCGACACCCTCGTGCGCGGCACCGCGTCGGGAGGTCTGCGCATGCGCCAAGGCTGCAACCTCGAGGAAGTGCGCGGACTCGCCCAGGGGATGACCCGCAAGGAAGCGATCCATCTGCGCGAGGGCCGACGCTATGTGCCCGTCGGCGGTGCCAAGGGTGGCATCGACTTCGACCCCCGCGCACCTGGAGCCAGGGACGTCCTCGAACGCTTCCTCGTCGACATCAACCCGATCATGCACGCCTACTGGGCTCTCGGCGAAGACCTCGGTGTCCGCCAGGACGACATCGACGAGATCCTCGCCCGCCGCGAACTCGGCTCGGGACTCTCCGCCGTCAACAAGCTCGTCGACGATCCGGCCGCCGTCGAGGCCCGCGCGACCAAGGCCTTCTCCGCCATCGTCGACGGCGTCGCCCAAGACGAACTCGTCGGCGGCCTCGGTGTGGCCACCTCGGTGATCGCGGCCCTGTACGACGCCGGCCGCGACCCGAGAGAATCCACCGCCGTCATCCAAGGATTCGGCTCCATGGGCGGTGCCACCGCCCGCTACCTCGCCGAGGCAGGACTGCGCATCGTCGGCATCGCCGACGCCGACGGATTCGTGTCCAATCCTGGCGGGCTCGACGTCGAAGCGCTGCTGGCGACCCGCGACCAGTTCGGCGGTATCGACCGCGGAGCACTGCGCCCCGAGGACCAAGTCGGCGATCGCGACGACTGGCTCGCTGACGACGCCGGTGTCCTCATCCCCGCGGCCGTGAGCTACTCGATCACCCCGGACAACTGCGACCGCATCACCGCTTCACTCATCGTCGAGGCCGCGAACCTGCCCGTCCTGCCCGCGGCCGAAGAGACGCTGCTGGCCCGCGGCGTCACCGTCATCCCGGACTTCCTCGCGAACTCGGCGACGAACGCCTGGTGGTGGTGGGTGACCTTCGGCGACGTCGACGGCAGCTGGGAGGACAGCCGCTCCATCGTCACGACGACACTGCGCGAGCTCACCGCCGAAGTCCTCACCGCAGCCCGCGACCTGGGCATCAGTCCCCGGGCGGCCGCCCAGGCGAAGGTCGATGCGAATCTCGCAGCGCTCCACGCCGGCGATCACTGAGCACCGACGCCACCACTCCAACCGAGACCACTCAAGCTAAGGAACTTCCATGGTCGAACTCACCGGCGGCGCCCAACTGGCCAGAGCGCTCAAAGCCGAAGGAATCACGCGAGTCTTCGGCATCCCCGGCACCCACAATCTCGAGATCTTCGCCCAACTGAGCGCACACGGCATCGACATCATCTCCCCGCGCCACGAGCAGGGCGCCGGCTACATGGCCGACGGCGCAGCCCGGACTACCGGCGAGGTCAACGTCGTCGTCACGACCACGGGCCCCGCCGTGCTCAACGCACTCACCGCCCTGCTCCAGTCCTTCACCGACTCGGTGCCCGTGCTCCTCATCTGCCCCGGGATGCCGCTGACCCACCCCGGCCGCGGCAACGGACTCCTCCACGAAGTCCGCGACCAGGCAGCCGCACTGCGGGCCGTCCTCACCGAGGTCCACCGCGTCACCAGCCCCGGCGAGGTATCGCTGGCCGTCGGACAGACCCTGACGGCCATGCGCGCCGGACGCACCCGACCCGCCGCCATCGAGCTCCCTCTCGACCTCATCGAAGCCACCGGCCCCGGCAGCCTCCACCCCTCGATCGCTCAACCCCTTCCGACCGCCGATCCGCACGCCGTGGACACCGCCGCCGAGGCGGTCGCAGAGTCCCGGCGACCGCTCATCATCGCCGGTGCCGGAGCCCGATCGGCCGGTCCGGCGCTCCTCGAGCTGGCTGAGACACTGGGTGCCGGGATCATCCTGTCCTCGAATGCGAAGGGCATCATCGACGACAGCGAACCGCTGTGCCTCGGGGCCGTCGGCGTCCTCGATTCTCTGCCCGAGCTGCTCGATGGCGCCGACGCCGTCATCGCCATCGGCACCGAACTGGCACCGAGTGACTTCTGGCCCGAACCGCTGCCTCTGCCGGAGACGGTCGTGCGCATCGACATCGACGAAGTCCAGATGCTCACGAACGCCGAGGTGACCCATCCGATCCTCGCCGACGCGGCATCGGCGACGACCGAGCTGGTCGATGTGCTCCGGTCGCGCAGGTCCGAGGCGACCACCCGGGCGGCCGCGGACTGGGCGGAGCAGAAGAAGGCGGCGGCCACCTCGGCGGCCGAAGCAGCGGGGCGCCCTTGGGCGGACCTGTGCGCGGCACTCAACTTCTTCACCGCCTCGGCGGACTCGCCCGTGATCGTCGCGGCGGATTCGACGATGGCCTGTTACTACGGAGTGCAGACCGGATGGTCGGCCAGGGCGGGGGACAGGTTCCTCTACCCGGCTGGGGCCGGGACCCTCGGATACGGGCTGCCGGCGGGGATCGGCGCGAAGCTCGCGACCGCCTCGGCGCGGGTGATTGCGATCGAAGGCGACGGCGGATCGATGTTCACGATCGCCGAACTCGCGGCAGCCGTCCAGGCGCAGGTGCAGGTCACCCTCGTCATCGTCGACAACGGCGGCTACGGGGAGATCCGCAACGAAATGGCCGACCGCGGCGACGAACCCTCCGGAGTCGTCCTCGCCGGTCCGGATTTCCCGACCCTGGCACGGGCGATGGGTGCCCGCGGGGTCCACGTCGACGGTGAGGACGCGCTGCTGGCGGCCCTTCACGAGGCGGACGACAATGCGGGACCGACACTCATCCACATCACCGAACGATCGCGGGCAGGGGAGGCCATGCTTCCGCGGTGAAAGCTCCGTTCGGCGTCTCAGGATTCGGGACACCGGGACAGTGGAATCCTCGGATCGGGCGCGTGAGGCCAGGTTTGCGGTTCTTTTCACGTGTTTTGGAATAGGACCCGAGGGGCTCTTGTTGTTCGAGATGAGACCCTGGGATAGGGTCGAAATGAAGCCACCGATGTGGTGGTCATCAAATCTGATCAGGAGGAATCTCATGGCTGAGCAGTACACACTTCCGGAACTGCCCTACGACTACTCCGCTCTTGAGCCGCACATCTCGGCTCGCATCATGGAGCTGCACCACGACAAGCACCACGCCACCTACGTCAAGGGCGCCAACACCGCCGTTGAGCAGCTGGCCGAAGCCCGCGAATCCGGCAACCTCGCCAATGTGCCGAAGCTGACGCGCGACCTCGCATTCAACCTGGGCGGTCACGTCAACCACTCGATCTTCTGGAACAACATGTCCCCGGACGGTGGAGACAAGCCGGTCGGTGAACTCGCCGCAGCCATCGACGACCAGTTCGGTTCGTTCGACAAGTTCCGCGAGCACTTCACCACTGCAGCCACCACGATCCAGGGCTCCGGCTGGGCCGTCCTCGTCTACGACCAGCTCGGCGGAAACCTCTTCATCGAGCAGCTCAAGGATCAGCAGTCCGACATCCAGCTCGGCGGCACCCCCGTTCTGCAGCTCGACATGTGGGAGCACGCCTTCTACCTCGACTACCAGAACGTCAAGCCCGACTACGTCAAGGCTTGGTGGAACATCGTCAACTGGGCCGACGCTGGCGCACGTTTCGACCGTGCAGTCGCTCAGACTAAGGGCCTCCTCCTCGGCTGAGACCCAATTGCTACCTGACGGCGGCTCAGCAACCTCGCGTGGAGTGGTCCCCAATAGTTGGACTGCTGTGAGGTCAGCATAAAGCAGTTGCCGG
>NZ_JBQDYQ010000073.1:0-12440 GCF_052105255.1 Brevibacterium sp. | reverse complement strand
CAGAGCGCAGAAGGCGCCGGCTCCTCGACGTTTGATCGTTCGGATGAACGGCTGCGACGGTTGAGCAGTCCGGCTCCGTCATCACCGACCGAGACGGGCCGTGATGACTCTGCCCTGGCAGCGTTCGTCGATGCTCTCGAAGCCCAGCGCTACGGCGCCGCTCCCGAGGCGCTCGATGACTCGGAAGTACGCGCGCTCGTCGACGAGGTCAGTACGGACCTTTCGGAGCGGGCCACGCCAGGCAGTCGAATCTCGGCGAAGATCTGGCCGGCCAGCCTGTTCAATCGTCCCAAATGACGATGTGCTGACTATCCCGGCCGATACCCGACGATCCTGGCCGATGAGCGAAGAGGCGGCCCTGCGGGGCCGCCTCTTCCCTTCCTCACCCTCCACGACGGGCTCGCCGCTCTCTCTTCCCCGCGAGGCGGCTCGTCGCAGACTCCAAGAGCCTGGGAGCTCAGTGCGAGAGCGTGGGACCTCAGTGCCCTGCCGCGTATTTCGCGTTCTCTCGATCGAGTGCACGGAGGGCGAACAGGCCGCGCACGGCGGCGATGGGCTTCACCAGCGGATGTTCTCCGAATCGGTAGTCTCCGCCGCGGACCAGTCGTCGTGCCAGGTCCGGGCGCATCTGCCACAGGTGGTCGCGCGCCTTCTCGGCATGGTGGGAGTTCGAGACGATGCTGATCGTCGTGGCAGGGGTGAGGTCCCGATCGATGATCGGGAGCGCGTTGGCGATGTTCTCCCACGTGGTTGTGCTCTGCGCTTCCAGAACCGATCTGCCGGTGAAGCCGAGTTGCTCACGAGCGAAGCTCTCCACGATGTGCGCCTCCGACGTTCTGCCCGCGACGGCTCCCCCGCAGAAGATGAGGAGGGTCGATTGTGCCCTCGGATCGATCGATCGCAGACCGGCCCGAACCCGGAATCGGTTGATTCCGTTCGGCCGCTGCCCGCGGTTGGCATATCCGAGGACCACGATGATCTGGTCGCTGCCCGGGGTCCGCATGGTCGCTGTGTGACGACTCGCGTGCCGACCGCTGCGGCGCCTGCGGGGACCGGCGACGTCGTAGTCTCCCAGTCGGCGGTGACTCGATCGCCAGTGGGCCGCCTCGGCGAGGACGAAGACACCGGCACTGACGGCAAGGACTGAACCGGCACTCACGAGCAAGGGGATCGGCATTGAAAAAGGCACCCTCATATCGAGAGTGCCTTGATCGCCGAGACCGAGATCATTCGCCGCGCTGGCGCTTCTCCCACCGGTCTTCCATCCGGCCCATGAACCCGGAGTTGCCCTTGGCGCCGCTCTTGCCTCCGGATTTCCGAGAGTCCTTCTGAGTCGTGTGCACATGACCGGGACGGCTGAACGCCCAGTACATTCCGGCGACCATGAGGCCGAACCCGACGACGCCGAGTGCGATCCACCAGACGGAACTGGAGACGAGCGAGATTGCGAGGATCGTCGCGGCCAGTCCGGCGAGAGCGACGAGAATCCCGAGGACGAAGCGCTTGGCGGAGAACCCGGGCCCCGTGGCTGCGGCCTGGGTTTCCGAGATATTCCGGGCAAAACGAGGGTCTTCACTGCGCAGCTGCTTCTCCAGTTGGTCCAACAGCTGCTGTTCGTGATCGGAGAGTGGCATCTCGAACCCCCGTTTCGCTACTCAAGTCTTTCACTCAATCATAGTCTCTGAAGCTCGAAAAAACATCTCCGTGGGCCGCCAGGGGCCGGATTCCCACCGGGTCTTCAGACTGTGCTCCCGCTCACCCGCTCTCAGCCGTCGGGACGCTTGCGCAGAAGCGAGGCCTGCGAGATCGCTTCGCTGCCGAACCGGCGTCTCACCTCGTCGAGGGCGACCTCGGCGTCGCGTCCGGAATGAACTGGTTCGTTTAAGGTGGCCTGTCGTCCCGTGACGGCGAAATCGTTGAGCCCGGCAGCCCTGACTCCGAGCAGTCTGACGCCCTGAGAACGCTGTTCGCGCAGCGTGCGCAGGGCGGGGCGCAGAGCTTCGTACATCTCCCTGGCCAGATCCGTCGGAGCCGCCAGGGTCACCGATCTCGACAGGGTGGTGAAATCGCCGAGGCGGTACTTCAGTCCGAGGCTCGTGGCCACCTTTCCCTCCGCACGGACCCGGTAGGCGACCTTGTCGGCCAGGCGCAGCAGTTCGTGTTCGAGCACAGCGATGTCCCAGATGTCCTCGCCGAAGGTGTTCTCCGCGCTGATCGAGTGCTCTCTGGCCTGCTGGTCGAAACCGGAGGAGTCCCGTCCGTGGGCGGCACGCCACAGCTGATGGCCGTGGGCGCCGAAGACGCGTGCGGCCCAGTCCTCGTCCACGGCGGCGAGGTCGCCGATGAGACGGATTCCGTAGCGGGAGAATCCTGCCTGGGTCTTCTCCCCCACTCCCGGCAGAGCTTCGATCGGCATCGGATCGAGGAATTCCTGGGTCGCAGCCACGGGTACGAGCAGCTGACCATTCGGCTTCGCCCTGGTCGAGGCGAGTTTGGCCACGACCCGGCTGACGGCGATGCCGACCGAGGCGCTCAGACCCGTCCGCTCCCGGATCCGGGCACGCAGCTGCGTGGTGATCTCCACCGGAGAGCCGAGCCGTCGCACGGCTCCGGCAACGTCGATATAGGCTTCGTCGACACTGACCTGACGCACATCGGGGGTGACCTCGGCGACGAGATCGAAGACCTGGCGGGAGTAGGAGGAATACTGGCCATGGGAGGGCGGAATCACCTCGGCGACGGGGCACAGATTCATGGCCCGCGACATCGGCATCGCCGCGTGCACCCCGAACTCTCGCGCTTCATAGCTGGCCGAGACGACGACTCCGCGGCCGCTGCGCCCGCCGACGATGACGGGACGGCCGACGAGGTGCGGACGGCTGAGCAGCTCGACGGAAACGAAGAACGAGTCCATGTCGAGGTGGAGCATGGTGGCACCGGCGTCGTCCGTGCCCAGTCGGCTCAGATCACCGCCGGATCGTGCCAGCTGCTTCCGACTCATCGCCTGCTCCTCGCGCTCGTTCCTTTCGGCTCCGCCGAACAGTCCAGGTACTCTTGAAGCATGGTATCGCGCACCGCTGTCATGACACTGCCCATCGTCGCCGCTCTCGCACTTGCGGGCTGTTCGGGGACCGGTGGAGACACGGCCGAATCGAGCCCTTCGGCCTCCCCGGAGACCTCGACCTCCGCCGCCTCGTCCGAGTCCGAAGCCGCTTCTGCCGAGTCCGAGGCCGCTTCGGCCGAAGCATCGACCGAGGCCACAGGCTCGGACCCCGATACTTCGAACGATGTGAAGGATCTGCCCGAATACATCAAGCCGTATCCGGACTCCGAGGTGCTCTCCGTGTCGATCGTCAAGGCCCACAACGACAAGGACAAAAAGCTGCCCGAACAGGTCAGCCTCACCCTCCGCGCCGAGGCCGATGCCAAGGACATCTTCGCATTCTACGAGAAGGCGCTCGGCAAGGCCGACTTCGAACGCCTCGGAGATGAGGTGAAGACGAAGAGCGCCCGTGTGGTCAACTTCAAGCACAAAGACAATGACAGCGTCCTCGTCGTCACGGTCGCCGAGGATTCCGAGGACAAAGCGAATTCGATCGTCACCGTCGGGGGAAACATCGGTTCATGACCTCACATCATTCTGCGACGCCCGGCAACAACGCCGACCCCGCCGCGCCCTCGCCGGCGGCCGCGCCCTCGTCATCCGCCGCGACGACTGTCCCTCCTGTCCTCGTCGAGTCTCTCGACTCTCCGGAATCCATCGCCGCCGAGGTGTCTGTCCAGCTCGAGGCCTTCCTCGCTGAGAAGGCCGCAGAGTTCGAGGCGATCTCACCCGATGCGGCTGCGATCGGCGACGCTCTCATCGAGTTCACCCGCGGCGGCAAGAGGATCCGTCCCGTCCTGCTGTGGTGGGGCTTCCAGCTCGCCGGCGGAGACGTCCGTGCCGGCACGGACACGGGCACTTCCGCCGACGTCATCGCGGGTCTGGCCCAGGCGGCAGGGTCGCTCGAGCTGCTCCATGCCGCCGCGCTCATCCATGATGATGTCATCGACAATTCGGATACCCGGCGCGGCCGGCCCGCCCTGCACCGTCAGTTCGAGGCCCGCCATCAGCGCTCCGGCTTCCACGGCGACGGCGCCTCCTTCGGGGTCTCCGCCTCCATCGTCATCGGCGATATCTGTCTGGCACTGAGTGAGGAGCTCTTCGAACGTTCGCAGGAGACCCTGGGAGAGCGCCGCTCGGCTCGCGAACTCCACGGGGTCGTGCGCCGCGACGTCATGGTCGGCCAGTACCTCGATGTGCTCGCCGAGGTCATCCCCCTCGGCGACGCCCGGATCGCCGATCGCGCGTGGGAGGTGCTCAGCTTCAAGTCCGCGAAGTATTCGGTCGAGCAGCCGCTCCTGCTCGGCGCGGCCCTGGCGGGAGCGGACGATCGGCAGCTGGCGGAGATCTCCGCTTTCGGTCTTCCCCTCGGTCAGGCGTTCCAGCTGCGCGACGATGTCCTCGGCATCGCCGGTGACCCCGAGGCCACGGGCAAACCCGCCGGCGACGACATCCGCGAGGGCAAGCGGACCGTGCTCATCGCCGAGACGGCCTCTCGGATCCCAGCGGACCGGCTCGAGGTCCTCGCCGCACGGTTGGGCGATCCGGATCTCACCGACGCCGAGGTGGCCGAATGCGTCGGCATGATCACGGACTCGGGCGGTCTCGCCGCCGTCGAATCCTTCATCGCGGACAAACATGCCCACGCGGCGACGATCGTCGATACGTGGGCAGGAGACGGCGCGGCGACCGATTCAGCGACCGGGGCGGCCGCCTCGGCGCCAGTGCGCATCGGTCCGGCCGCACAGGAGCGGCTCAAGGCATTCGCGAGGGCGCTGAGCTACCGCTCCAGCTGAACCCGACGAACGGGCCTGCTCACCTCGAGCGGGCGGCGCAGATCAGAACGCCAGCGCCTGAGCGCGGCGGCGGACTTCCTTCTTGTTGCCGGCGCGAAGCAGGTCGATGGGCCGGCCCGGCAGGGAATCGTCGTGGGTGAAGAGCCACACGATGGCTTCCTCGTAGTCGAATCCGGCGTCGTAGAGGGTATGCAGAGTGCCCTTGAGCGGTTTGACGACCTCACCGTCGACGAAGAAGGCCAACGGGACCCGCAGAACCTTCGGATCGCCGATCTTGATTCCGCAGATGGCGCCGTCTTCGAGCAGCCTCCGTACCTGGGAGATGCCGAGCCCGGTGAGTTCTGCGATGTCGGGCAGCGGGGCCCAGTCCTGAACGAGTTCTTCGGTATTCACGCCCCCAAGCGTAGCAATATTCGGCAGAAACACCCCGCCATGCGGTGCCGAATGCTCGGGTCGAGCCCGCCCACTCGTTAGGCTGGGAATCGCAGCTTCCCCCATTCGACATGAAGTCAACAGGTGACAGATGACACGACCGCGACGGCACAGGCCCGTCACCGCCGCTCCTGACATCCGCGCCGCATCGAAGGTGAATTCGACCGGTCCGATCCCAGGAGCCGAACGGGTCGACCCCGAAAACGAATCCCCCACCGAGGTGGCCCCCACCACCGAATCCGACCACGACTCCGCTGACGAGGACGCAGCCGCTGCGAGCACCGGCCCACAGTGGATCTCGGGGACCGCGAGTGCGACCGTGCCCGTCACCCACGGCGGCCGCACCTACAAGGTCAAGCAGGGCGACACCCTCTACGCGGTGGCCAGCAAACACGGCGTCTCCGTACCCGCACTGGCCGAACTCAACCGCATCTCGCCGCGTCAGAACCTTCACCAAGGGCAGGTTCTGTCTCTGCCGGAGAAGAACGATCTGCCCGATGATGATCCCTCGCACATCGTCGCCCCCGGTGAGACCCTGCAGGGAATCGCCGCGCGCCACGGAATCTCTCCGGCGACCCTGCGGCGGGCAAACGCCATGGGCGATGACTCGCTCATCACGGTCGGTGAACTCCTCCTGCTGCGCCCGTCGACGGCCCGCCCGCGTCGCACCGCGCCCGAAGCCCCGCGTGACATCCCACGCGTCGCCGCCGGCGCGCAGGTCGAGGGCATCCGCCCCGCGGTGCTCCACGCGGCACGGCTGAACAAATACACCCTGCTGCACCGTCGCCATCCGGCACCGGCGCAGGCGAAGCTGCTCGTCGCCTCCCTGGCCGCCGAGCTCGGTGCCGATCCTGCCCTCATGCAGGCCGTCGCCGCTGCCGAATCCGGGTTCCAGCACACGACCGTCTCGGCCGGCAATGCGATCGGCATCATGCAGATCACTCCCCGTTCCGGTCGCTGGGCGTCCGATATCGTCGGCCGCGGACTCGATCTGCTCGACATCGAAGACAATATCGTCGCCGGCACCGTCATCCTCGGCTGGCTGATGGAAACCGCCGAGTCGGAGAACGAAGCCATCGCCGGCTACTACCAGGACCTGCGCTCGGTTCGCGCCGACGGACTGCTGCCGGAGACGAAGGCCTTCGTCCGCGGTGTCCAGCTGCAGCGTGCACGTCTGCAGGAGGCCCTGTGACAGCCCGCCGAGATCCCCTCATCGGCACGGTGCTCAACGACCGATACCGCATCGATGCCAAGATCGCCCGCGGCGGCATGGCCATGGTCTACCGCGGCACCGACCTGCGTCTCGACCGTGAGATCGCGATCAAGGTCATGCACGAACACCTCATCTCCGATGAGACCTTCGTCGAACGCTTCCGCCGGGAGGCCATCAACGCCGGTCGTCTCACCCACCCGAACCTCGTGGCCATCCATGATCAGGCCCGTGACGGCGATATCGTCTACCTCGTCATGGAGTACCTGCCGTCGGTGACGCTGCGCCGTGAGCTCAAGCACCGCGGCAGCTTCACCCCCAGACAGGCGATCGTCGTTCTCGACGCGATCCTCGCCGCACTCGAGGCTGTGCACTCGACGGGCATCATCCACCGTGACCTCAAACCCGACAATGTGCTGCTGGGCACCGATGGACAGGTCAAGCTCGCCGACTTCGGTCTGGCGCGCGCCGTGACCACGGCGACGACGACGAAGACCCTCATCGGCACCGTCGGCTATGTTGCACCTGAGCTCGTCACCCGGGCCGGAGCCGATGCCCGCACCGACCTGTACACGGTCGGCATCATGTTCTACGAGATGCTCACCGGCGCTCAGCCCTACACCGACGATGTGCCGATCCAGGTCGCCTACCGGCACGTCCACGACACGGTTCCGCCGCCGTCGGAGGTCGTTGCCCGCCTGAGCCCGCGCCTGGACGCGCTCGTGCTGTGGGCGACGTCGAAAGATCCCGAGGACCGCCCTGCCGATGCCGCCGAGTTCCGACTGGCGTTGGCCGAAGCACGTGCGGAGATGACCGAGGCCGAACTCGACCTCGGAGATCCGCAGGTCTCGGCCGGTGAGCATTCTCCCATGCTCACCGCGAGCATCGATCTCGGCGAGGAAGTGCCGAAGGAGAGGCGCTCCCGCACCGACGAGATCCCGTATCTCGAAGGCGAAGAAGAGGACGACGCCGAGGCGGACACCGGTGACACCGATCCCGACGAAGGAGACGACGACCCGGACGATGCCGCCGCAGCGCCTGCCACGACTGCGGCCGGAGCCGTCGGTGGCGGTGCCGCAGCGGCAGCAGCCGGAGTCGGCGCCACCGCCGACTCCCCCGACTCCGATGCTGCGGACTCCGCCGTTGCCGACGAGCCTGCCGACTCGGACGATTCCGGTGATCGAGACGACTCCGAGGCCGAGCAGGAATCGGAGGATTCGGAATCCGATCGGCGTGGCCCGGCTGCGGTCGTCGCCGGCTCCGCGGCCGCCTCGGCGAGTCAGTCCCCTGTCCGACGTCGCCGACGTCGCGTGCTCACGGGACTCGTCGCCGTCGTCGCGGTTCTCGCTCTGGTCGCCTGGTTCGTCATCGCGAACCTGCCGGCACCGACCTCCATCGTCCCCGGCGAACTCGCCGGCAAACCCGTGGACGAGGTCACCTCGCGGTTGGAGGACAACGACCTCAGGGCCGAGCCCAAGGAGGTCTTCGACGACAAGGTGCCCGCCGGTACGGTCATCGGCACCGAACCCGTCAGCGGTGCAGAGCTCGCCCCCGACTCATCCGTCACGGTCGTCGTGTCCAAAGGTGAGGAGAAGTTCGCTGTGCCGAAGCTCCCAGGCATGAGCCGCGACGAAGCGGAGGACGCGCTGCAGAAGGTCAACCTCGCCGTCGGCAAGGTCGAGGAGGAGTACAGCGACACGGTCGCCGAGGACACCGTCATCTCGGCGTCGCAGAAAGCCGGGACGAAGCTGTCGAAGGGCGAGAAGATCGACCTGGTCGTGTCCAAGGGCGTCGCTCCGATCCCGGTTCCCAACGTCGAGGGGCTGACCTTCGACGCCGCCTATGCGACCTTGGCCAAGCGCGGATTCCGCGTCGGCAAGGACGAGGTGTTCTCCGACGACGTGCCCAAGGGCAAGGTCGTCTCTCAGTACCCGAAGAGCACCGAGGCGAAGCCGGCGAATTCGCTCATCATCGTCCGCGTTTCCAAGGGCAAGGAGAAGACGGACGACTCCGATTCGAAGGATGACAAGAAGGACGATTCGGCGGACACGAAGTCCGAGGACGAGAAGAAGGACGACTGAGCCACATCGGACTCGTCGGTCAGGCACGACGATCAGTCGGACGACGATTCCCGTCGGCCGAACGCGTGGCCACAGAGATGCCGGGGGCTGCGCAGAATCTCTGCGCAGCCCCCGGCATTGTGTCAGCTGTGGCCGTTACTTCCGGCGAGTCAGGTATTCGGCGACCTGGAAGGCCATCTCCAGCGACTGATCGTGGTTGAGACGCGGGTCGACGAGGGTCTCATAGCGGCGACGCAGACCTTCGTCGTCGATCTCCGTGGCTCCGCCCATGATCTCGGTGACGTCATCACCGGTGAGTTCGATGTGCAGACCACCGGGGATCGTGCCCGCATCGGCATGGGCGGTGAAGAATCCCTCGACCTCGGCCATGACGTCTTCGAAGCGACGGGTCTTGTACCCGGTGTTCGAAGTGATCGTATTGCCGTGCATCGGGTCGCAGACCCAGGTCACGTGCGGCAGGCGGTCGCCGATTCCCGACAGCAGAGCCGGAAGCGACTCACCGATCTGGCCGGCACCCATGCGGGTGACGAAGGTCAGGCGACCCGGCTCGGCGTCCGGATCGAGCTTCTCCGCCAGCGCCAGAGCGTCGTCTGCCGTGGCCGTCGGCCCGAGCTTGACGCCGATGGGGTTGCGCACCTTCGACAGGAAGTCGACGTGGGCACCGTCGATCTCGCGGGTGCGCTCACCGATCCACAGGAAGTGGCCGGAGACGTCGTAGGCTTCACCGGTGCGCGAGTCGATGCGGGTCAGTGCCCGTTCGTATTCGAGCAGCAGCGCCTCGTGGGCGGCGTAGAACTCGGTGGTCTTGAGCGCGTCGAAGTCGGCTCCGCAGGCATCCATGAAGCGGATGGCACGATCGATCTCGGCAGCGGTCTGCTCGTAGCGCTGGTAGCCGGGATTCGAGGCGAGGAAACCGCGGTTCCAATCGTGGACGAACCGCAGATCGGCGAAGCCGCCCTGGGTGAACGCACGGATGAGATTCAGCGTGGAGGCGGAGATGTGGTACGCCTTGAGCAGACGCTCCGGATCGTGACGGCGGGATTCCTCGGTGAACTCGTAGCCGTTGACGATATCGCCGCGGAACGACGGCAGGGTGACCCCCTCGCGGGTCTCCGTATCGGCCGAACGCGGCTTCGCGAACTGACCGGCCATCCGGCCGATCTTCACCACGGGCATCGAACCGCCGTAGGTGAGCACGGCCGCCATCTGCAGAACCGTCTGGACTCGGGCCCGGATCTTGTCCGCCTGGGCGCCGTCGAAGGATTCGGCGCAGTCTCCTCCGGCCAGCACGAAGGCCTCACCGCGTGAGGCGGCGGCGATACGCTGCTTGAGCACATCGGCCTCACCGGCGAAGACCAGCGGAGGAGAGCTGCGCAGGTCGGTGAGCACCTCGTCGAGTGCGGCACTGTCGAGATACGTCGGCTGCTGCTTCGGATCCATCTCTCGCCAGTCGTCGAGACCGCGGAGATTGTCGTGGCCGGCAGCGGCGATTTCTCTGTTGGACAGGACCGGATCGGTGTGGAGACTCACTGTTTCACTTTCATGGGTTTTCGGTACCGGTCTCGAAATCCTCGGCCGAGACGTTGTCGAGGAAGTCTCTGAACTGTGCGACTTCCTCTTCATCGGCCTCGGGGGCTTCGATTCCGGACTCTTCAAGCAGTTGTGTTTCGACGAAGACGGGGCAGTGCGCTGTCAGCGCCAGAGTCACCGCGTCCGAGGGGCGCGCGGAGATCGACTTCCCGTCGTTCGTGTGCAGCTCGGCCAGGAAGATCTGACCGTCCTTGCCGGTGATCGTCACATCCTGCAGCTCGGCGTCGTACTTCTCGAGGACGTCGAGCAGCAGAGCATGCGACATGGGGCGCGGCGGGGTCAGCCCCCGCTGCGCGATCGACAGCGCATTGGCCTCGATCGCACCGACCCAGATCGGCAGGTAGTAGGCAGGTTCGCTGGCCTTGAGCAGCAGAATCGGTTGGTTGGCTGGCATTTCGATGCGGACGCCGACAACCTCGACTTCGACTTTTGACATCATCCCCCGGTCAGGAGCGCGGACGCTGCTGGAAGATCATTCGGAACTTGCCGATCTGCACATCGGCTCCGTTCTGCAGGTCGATGGAGTCGATGAGCTGACGCCCCACATAGGTGCCGTTGAGCGAGCCCGTGTCGCGCAGCGTGAAACCGCTGGGCGTACGGATGAACTCGGCATGCTTGCGCGAGACGGTGACGTCATCGAGGAAGATGTCGGCGTTCGGGCTGCGGCCCACCGTGACCACGTCGGTGTCGAGCAGGATCTGCGAACCGGAGTCCGGCCCGGAGACGACGACGAGCAGAGCATCGGCGTCCTGCAGACCTTCGAGGTCGGGCACCGGGTGGATCTCACCGGTGTGCGGGTCCAGGATTCCCTGGAACTGCTGGCTGCCCGAATCATTCATCGGATCCTGACCGCCGCTCGCCGGCGCACCCTGTGGCTGACCGGACTGGGGCTGACCGTACTGGCCGGGGCCGGGCTGGCTGCCCTGCTGCTGGTTGGGATCGAACTGATCGTCCTGGCCGGCGCCGTTCGACCCGTACTGCGGCTGGCCACCCTGCTGCGGCTGGTTTCCGTACGGCTGGCCCTGGCTGCCCTGGGGCTGCGCAAACTGGCCGGCGCCATTGGAACCATACTGCTGCTGACCCTGGCTGCCCTGAGGCTGACCGGACTGAGGCTGGCCGCTCTGCGGCTGGCCGAAGTTCTGCGGTGGATACTGACTCTGCTGAGGCTGATACTGCTGCTGGCTCTGGCCGCCCTGACCGTTTCCGGCGTAGGGCTGGTCGGCCGGCTGCGACGCACCATAATTCTGGCCGCCCTGCGGGGTCCCGCCGTGATTCTGGCCGTTGCCGTACTGCGGTGCCTGTGGGGCGCCGTTGGCCGGCTGCTGTCCGTAGGGAGGGGTGTTCCCCTGGCTGTTCTGGTCGACCTGAGGGTTCATCCGAGTCGCCGACTCGTCGCCGCCGTTGCCGTTACCGGCCCCGAATGGGAACTTCTTCGACTGCGGGACCTGTCCGTTGTCATACCAGGGCTGCGAGGGGGTCGGACGATTCTGATCGTGATTCTGCGACATTACGCCTCCTCGCTCTGAATGAGCTCTTTGTACGCCTCGCTGTCCATCAGCGATTCGAGCTGTGCGGGGTCACTGAGTTCGACGAGATACATCCACCCGTCTTCGAAAGGCGACGAGTTCACGGTCTCTGGTGAGTCGTCGAGTGAGTCGTTGACCTCGGTGACGGTCCCCGACACAGGTGCGATCAGGTCAGAGACGCTCTTCGTGCTCTCGACTTCGCCACAGGACTCCCCTGCGGTGACCAAATCCCCTGCTTCAGGCAGGTCGACATAGACGACGTCACCCAGCTGTTCCTGGGCGAAATCAGTGATACCCACACGGACTACTGCATTGTCATCCGTGGTCGCGACCCACTCATGGTCGCGCGAGTACCGCAAAGATACTGGATAATCCAGATCTGCCATGTCGACTCCTCTAGTTTGTCGGTGTACCAAGCATAGCCGCCTGAGCCACGTTCATAACAATCACGAAACGGAAATGTTACCGAGTCACCCTGACAGGCCACTGCATGTCCCGCTTCTTCGGTATCCACCTGGGATGATACCTGTTTTTCGAAGGTCACGGAACGCGGTTTTGGCAGTTGACCCCCGATCGGTATAAGCTAGTTCTCGTTGCCCACGAGGGAGTACGGTAACGGGCTATGGCGCAGCTTGGTAGCGCGCCTGACTGGGGGTAAGGTGGCTTAGCCCTGGTTTGCCCGGGAACAAATGAATAGCGGGC
>NZ_JBQDYQ010000072.1:0-12546 GCF_052105255.1 Brevibacterium sp. | reverse complement strand
CCGAGGCGGCCGGTCGAAAGTTCGAATTCCGCCACGGCCTGTCGCCCCGTCAGGTAGCAATTGGAAAAGAGAAGGCGGCCCGGACGCTCCCGTGGTGGGGAAGTTCCGGGCCGCCGACTCGTGCCGAACTCTCAGGCGGTCAGGCGCTCAAGATCCCAGAGCCTGTCAGCCCTTGACCTTGGACTCGATGGCCGCGCCGACCTCGGCGTCGATGTTCTTCCAGTACTGGATGGCGTTCGACAGCACCGGCTCCTCGACTCCGTCGGAGAGTGCACCGGCGACGGTCTCGATGAGACCCTGACGCTCTTCCTCGCTGTAGACGTCGCGGACCAGGGTGTGTGCCTGGCCGAAGTCGTCGTCCTCGGCGTGCAGGCTGTAGGCGCTGCGAACCAGCTCACCATCGGCCTCCCAGCCGTTGTCGACCGGACCCTGCTCGTCTCGGAAGGAACGTCCGTACGAGTTCGGGGCGTAGACCGGTGCATTACCCGAGTGGTGGTACTCCATCTGGCCTTCCTTGTCATACGAATTCGTCTTCGTGACAGGGGCGTTGACCGGCAGCTGGTTGAAGTTCGTGCCGATGCGGTTGCGCTGTGCATCCGGGTAGGAGAACACACGGCCCAACAGCATCTTGTCCGGCGAGAGCCCGGTTCCCGGCACGGTGTTCGAAGGGCTGAAGGCAGCCTGCTCGATCTGCGCGAAGTGGTTCGAGGGGTTCTCGTTGAGGGTGAACTTGCCGACCTTGATGAGCGGGTAGTCCTTCTTCGACCAGACCTTGGTCAGGTCGAAGGGGTTGAAGCGGTAGTCCCTGGCTTCTTCGTAGGGCATGATCTGCACGCTGAAAGTCCAGGACGGGTAGTCGCCGCGCTCGATGGCATCGAACAGGTCGCGGCGATGCATGTCCGCATCCTCGCCCGCCATCCGACCGGCTTCCTCGTTGCTCATGTTCTCCACGCCCTGGTCAGTGTGGAAGTGGTACTGGACCCAGAACTTCTCGCCCTCGGCGTTGACCCACATGTAGGTGTGCGAGGAGTAGCCGTTCATGTGGCGCCAGCTCTTAGGCAGGCCGCGAGGTCCCATGAGGTAGGAGACCTGGTGAGCCGACTCGGGCGAGAGCGACCAGAAGTCCCACTGCATGTTGTTGCTGCGCAGGCCGGAGTCGGGCAGGCGCTTCTGCGAGTGGATGAAGTCGGGGAACTTCATGGGATCGCGGACGAAGAACACGGGGGTGTTGTTGCCCACCATGTCGAAGTTGCCCTCTTCGGTGTAGAACTTCAGCGCGAATCCGCGCACGTCGCGCCAGGAGTCGGGCGAGCCTAGTTCACCGGCGACGGTGGAGAAGCGGGCGAGCATCGGGGTCTTCTTGCCCGGCTGCAGGAAGTCGGCCTTCGTGTACTTGGAGACGTCTTCGGTGACTTCGAGCTCGCCGAATGCGCCGGATCCCTTTGCGTGGGGGCTGCGCTCGGGAACTCGCTCACGGTCGAAGCGAGCAAGCTTCTCGACCAGAGCCACGTCGTGGAGCATCAGCGGCCCGTTCGCGCCCACACTCAGCGAGTGAGCATCGGATTCCCGCGGCGCACCGGACTCGGTGGTCGTTGCCTTCGTACTGTCGTGGCCAGCATATTCATGATCTGTATGTTGCGTCATAACATCTCCTTCAACAGTTTGTTTTCAGGCGGCGTCACTCAGCCCGCGATCACTGCCACCGGTGAGATGCGGTTCCCACCGGTGCAGCTGATCGGCCGGCTCAGCGCCGTTCGCCCAGTCTCGATATCCCGACTTCGGCAGAACACTGACAAAGTTAGTTTCAACCTAGCGATGTTCTCTGCTTCATACAACCAAGGGCGGGCTGTCTAAATTCCCGTCGTCGACATGTCAGACTCACCCTTCCGCCGAGGCGGCCGACCCACCACCCGAACCGCCGGTTCCGGATCCGCCCGAACCCGACGAGCCGCTGCCCGAACCATCCGAGCCGGATCCGGAGCCTGTGCTGCCGCTCGTGCCGCCGCTGGTGTCCCCGGAGCTGCCGACGCCATCGGTCGAGGTGGAACCGCTGCTCGCATCGGTGCCGTCGGTGCTCGTCGAACTGCCGGTGGAATCGCTCGCGCCCGTCGTCGTGTCCGTGCCCTGGGAACCGTGCCCCTCGGCCGCACCTTCGGTGCCGGTCTCCCCCGCCGAGGTGGACTGACCGTTCTGCGTGTTCGAGCCGCTGTGCGATGAGCTCTGACCGCCGTCGGCGCCCGACCCGGATCCGCTCGACGATTCGTCTCCGCTGGTCCCGGAGTCCGAAGTCCCGTCGTCGGTGACGGGTTCGTCGATCGTCGACTGCCCGGTCACCGATCGTGAGATCTGCGAGGTGCCTGGTGAGATATCGGCTTCGGTGAAGTTCTCGGCCACAACGACCGCGCCGAGTCCGATTCCGAAGGCGGCGACGCCGATCGTCAGCGGGTAGAGGACCCGTTTGCGGCGCAGCTTCTGCCACCAGGTACGGGATCCGCCCTTGGTGTCATCGGCGTCCCCGTCCTCGTTCTCGGCCTCCTCTTCCGTCGCCGAGGCGGCCGTTGCGGTCGCCTTGCCGGCCGCGGGTTCCGGTGGGGTGAAGGCCGAATCCGAGGCGAGTGAGAGATCGACGGCAGCGGTCTTCCCGTTGGGGGTCTTCGCGATCTTCGCTTTGACTGCCGGGGCGAGTTTGGATCCGACCGCTTGGATCTTCTCCTTGCCTTTGTCGAGGCTGCGGCCGTAGAGGGTGACGGCCAGTGCGGTGACGATGCTGGCGACTCCGGCGCCGACGACAGTGCCCGCGACGCCGAGCTGCCCGCCGATGACCGACGAGGTCGCTGCAGCGCCTGCGCCTGCCAACAGCTGAGTGGCCGAGATCCGGCCCTCTGAGGATTTCTCCGCTTTCTTGTCCTCGACCGTCTCTGCCGCTTCGGCGACGGCGGTCGGGGAGGCAGCCGTGGCCGAAGCAGGCGTCTGTGAGCCAGCGGCTGTGTCCGGCAACGGCCTCGTCTGCTGTTGAGTAGTCTGGCCGTCGTGGCGGATCGGGTTGGGCGGCATCACCGTGGTGACGACGTGTTCGGTGGGTTCGGCCACAGGGGTCGGGTGGGAGCTGACGACCTCTTCGGTGATCAGGGGCAGGGTCTGGGAATGTTCCGGCATACGAGTGTCACCGTTGTGCTCGCACTCATCGTTTTTGCCGCTGTCTCCGACCGTCAAAGTTCCTCCAAAGTCCGGTGGAGAACCATTCTCGGACTTGTACGTTCGGGCATCCTGACACTGGTTGCCCGAAGCTGGGAGAGACCTGATGGAAACGGTCGGGTAAGGCTCTGCCACCAGGGATGATGCGCGGGGATGTGACGCCGGGGACAATCGGCTCCCACCGACTTCTCAGTTGCGCGCGTCGCACCTGCCGGCGTGCAGAACGACCACCGGGATCTCGTCTGGAACAGCCTCACCCGGGTCGAGTTCGAACAGCTGAAAACGAGGGAAATCGACATCGGCTTCGACAGTGAGCACCAACCGGATTCCGTCGGCTGGAACCGGCCGACCGAAGCACATCTGCAGCTCGCCAGAAGCGGATTCGGATTCTCTGCCCGAGCCAGTGCCCGAGTCAGCGCCTGAGCCAACGCCCGTGTCGGCACCAGCGTCGCAGGCGACGTCGTCTGTGCTGTCATCGGCGACCATGAGGTTGACGGCGAAGCAGGGGTCGGCCAAATCGACGAGGCTCACGTTCTGCTCTCCGTGGAAGTGCACCGGTCGGAGGGCCGGCACGCGATGCATATGACCGTCGATCTCAAGGGCCACCTCGGCGGTGGGCTGGAAGGTGCGCGCCATCCCGGGCAGGGCCGAGAACGGGCCCACATGTTCGAGTCGAGCGATGCTCAACCGCCAAGGACGCAGCCCCGGAGTCAGCTGCGCGGAGTCAGCCAGGGAGACGAGCTCAGTGGTCTGACCAGCACCATTGGCCCACAGGACAGGATTACGGTCAGCAAACGAGGCGAGCGCGCGCATGACTCAGCCCACCACGGACGGGTGGGGCCGCCTCGGTGATGGTGTGGTCATCCTTTGCACAGGCAGAACGGGTGACCGGCCGGGTCGAGGAACACGCGGAACGTCTCTCCCGGCTGTTCGGGGGCTTTGCCCGCACCGATCTCGAGCACGGACTCCTCAGCAACATCGAGGTCGTCGACGATGACGTCGAGGTGCATCTGCTGCGGGTGGGCCTGACCGGGCCAGCTGGGCGCGTGATAGTCCTCGACCTGCTGAATGCACAGCGGGGGCCAGGAATCGGAGGTGACTTCCGCCCAGGTGCCGTCCTCCTCGACCGCGACCTTCCAATCGAGGAGCTGCCCGTAGAACTCTGCGAGTTCGGCGGCGTCAGGAGCATCGAGTACGACCACAGGTTGCTTTGCGATAGCCATGACCTGAGTCTACGCCGCAGCACGGACATGACGAAGGGGCCAACGACGGTCGGGGTGGCGTAGGATCGTTGAGCAGATCCGCCGGGCGAGCAATCGCGCCGGCACCCCGAGCAAAGGTGCGCGATGAGTTCTCACATGCTGCCCGTCGGCAATGCTGCCGCGGTGCACATCATCCACGACAATCCGGAATGGATGGCCCCGTTCACGGAGGCACTCGACCGCCTCGGTGTCGCCCATGTCGAATGGCTCCTGCCCGACGCATCGATCGATCTCGCCGCCGAGCCCCCACAGGGGGTGTTCTGGTCGCGGCTGTCTGCGTCGGCGCACACCCGGACCGATCCGCATGTGAAGGAGTACGGGCGTGCCGTCCTCGACTGGCTCGCCGCCGCCGACCGCCGAGTCATCAACGGTCGCGACGTCTACGAGCTCGAGGTGAGCAAGGTCCGTCAGCATCGCGAGCTGGCCGGCCGGGGCTTCGACGTTCCGCCCACAGCGGCCGCGTTCGGACCGCGGGCGCTCGTCGACGCCGCGGCCGGCTTCACTCCCCCCGTTCATCACGAAGCACAATCAGGGCGGCAAGGGCCTCGGTGTGCGTCGCTTCGACTCCCACGCCGAGCTCGAGGCGGTCGCCGACGAGTTCGCGCCCGGTGGTGCGAACGCGCCGATCGACGGCATCACCCTCGTCCAGGAGTATGTGCAGCCTGCCCAGCCGTTCATCACCCGTGCCGAGTTCATCGGCGGACGCTTCCACTATGCGGTGCGCGTCGACGTCTCAGGTGGGTCGTTCGAGCTGTGCCCGGCCGATGCCTGCACGATTCCGGGCGCCGGGGCTGATCCCGAGGTCGAGGCGGTCCCCCAGTTCGACCGCCGTGAGGAGATCACGGCCGGAACACCGCTCATCGCTCGGCTCGAGACGCTGGTGGCCGACCTCGGCATCGAGATCGCCGGCGTCGAGTTCATCGAGACCGCCGACGGCCGTCAGGTCGTCTACGACATCAACACGAACACGAACTACAACCCGTCCGTCGAGTCCGCCGAAAAGTCGGCGGGTAGTCAGCCTGCCGCGGACCGTATCGCGGAGTACGTGGCGTACACCCTCGCCGAGGCGGCCACGCAGTCGCTATCCCCCGCCGGGTCCGTAGCCCGGTGAGTTCCCGGGGCACGGCCCTACGAAACCTGCTGGCTGAGCTCCGCGCAGTCCGGCCGGGGCATCGTGCGCTCATTGCCCTCGACGGGGTCGATGGGGCCGGGAAGACGATGCTCGCTCACGAGCTCGTGAATTTGGCCAAAACCGCTGCGGACGTACCTGGATATGTTTCCGGCCGCCGGGTCACCGCCATCCGCATCGATGGCTTCCACCACGCTCGGGCGATCCGCTACGCCCAAGGCACGGGGCCAGACACCTTCTATCGCCGTTCCTATGACTACGGAGCATTCGTCGAGTCCGTCGTCGAACCATTTCGACGAGGCGACTCGGTCGTTCCAGCTGTGTGGGACGTCGACAAGGATCGGCCGATTGCTCCGGAGCCTCTGAGTCTGCCGAACGACTGTGTCCTCCTCATCGAGGGAATCTTCCTCCACCGTCCCGAGCTTGTGGATCGATGGGATGCGAGCGTGTGGGTCGATGTTCCGTTTGAAGTCTCGGTCCCACGAGGGAACGAGCGGTTTGCCGGAGCCTTCGATGCCGATCCCGAGGCCACATCGAATCATCGCTATGTCCGCGGTCAACGACTGTACTTCTCTGAGGCGTCTCCGCGGGAGAAGGCGACATGGGTATTCGACAATCGAGACCTGGACCGGCCGAACCTGATCCGGTCCTACTGACAACTCTCCTTACCTTGGTGATAGTGTCGAAGCGCTGCAGGGGAGCGCCGATCAACAGGCGCTGAGAGTGCGAGAGCAGACCCTTTGAACCTGATCCGGTGAGTACCGGCGGAGGGAGTGGAACAACGATGACAACCACAGGCATCGGTGCATCGATCGAGGTGGCCGCCTACGGAGCGGTGTCCGAGCTGATGAGTTCGACGAGCAGACAATGGGCGGCGGCGGTCGACCACAGATTCGTCCGGGAGCTCTTCGCAGGCAGCATCGACGACGCCGTGATGCGCGACTATCTGGTGCAGGATTATCAGTTCTTCGAGTCATTTCTGTCCATGCTCGGCGCGTGCGTCGCCCACGCCGATGAACTCGAGGCGAAGCTGCGGTTCGCTCGACAACTGGGAATGCTCGTCGCCGATGAGGACACCTATTTCGTCGACTCATTCGCCGAATTGGGAATCGATCCAGCCGATTACCTCCACCCGGAACTAACCGCCCCGACGGTTGGGTTCCGCGATCTCATGGACGACTCCGTCGCTTCGGCGTCGTATCCGCAGCTGCTCGTCGTCCTCGTCGTCGCCGAATGGCTCTATCTCGACTGGGCCGAGTCCGGTGAGGAAATGCCGCAGCGACAGGTTCACCGAGGATGGATCGACCTCCACCGAGGCGAGGCTTTCCGCGGGTGGGTGCAGTTCCTCGTCGATGAGCTCGAGCGCGTATTCCAGGCAGCCGACGACCAGAGCTCAAAGGCTGAGTCCCTCACCCGCGTCTGGCAGCGGGCCGTCGATCTCGAATGCGCCTTCTTCGACAACGTGTACGACAACTGAGCTTCCAGGGTCTGCACTCCGCAGCCGTCCACCTCACTGACCTAGACTGGCCACATGAGCACTGGTGTTGATGCAGTCGTCGTCGGAAGTGGTCCCAACGGCATGGCCGCCGCGGTCACCCTGGCCCGCGCCGGGCTGAGTGTCGAAGTGTTCGAGGCTCAGCCGACGATCGGCGGCGGTGCCCGCACCCTCGACCTCGGGCTGGCCCCAGGCATCACTCACGACATCTGCTCGGCCGTCCACCCACTGGCCATCGCCAGTCCCTTCTTCGTCGACTTCGACCTGCGCGCTCGCGGCATGGAGCTGACGACTCCCGATATCTCCTATGCCCAACCGCTGGATAACAAGCCCGCCGCGCTGGCCTTCCACGATCTCCATGAGACGGTCGACCGCCTCGGCGAGGCAGGACCCGAATGGCGGCGATTCTTCGCACCGCTCCTCGAACGTGTCGATGACGCGATCTGGCTCTCCCTCGGTGACAAACGCTCCGTGCCCGAGACCCTGCGCGACGTTCCAGGCATCGCGAACATCGTGAAATTCGGTCTCCGACTGCTGAGCCAGGCCAGTCCTGCCTGGAACATTCCTCTCTCCCACGAATCCTCCCAGGCCCTGTTCACCGGTGTCGCCGCGCACGCGATCGGCGGGCTGCCTGCCATGGGCACCGCGGCCACGGCCACGATGCTCTCGACCGTCGCCCACGCCGGAGGCTGGCCCTCCCCCATCGGCGGATCCCAGGCGATCATCAACCACCTCGTCGCCGATCTCGAAGCCCACGGCGGCACTGTGCACGCAAACTCCCCGATCACCCACGTCACAGACCTGCCCAAGGCCCGCGCCTATCTGCTCGACACCTCGGCGTTGGGCGCGGCGCAGATCTTCTCCGGCCTGCTGCCGGACCAGGTCGACAAGAGCCTGCGGGGGTTCAAACAGGGCAATGCCGCGGCGAAGGTCGATTTCGTCCTCAATGGGCCGGTCCCCTGGTCCGACCCTGAGGTGGGGCGCGCCGGAACCATCCATGTCGGCGGCTCACGGGCGCAGATGGCCGCCGCCGAGGCGCAGGTGACGAACGGCCGCATGCC
Source organism: Brevibacterium sp. (assembly GCF_052105255.1). Classification (NCBI taxonomy): domain Bacteria; kingdom Bacillati; phylum Actinomycetota; class Actinomycetes; order Micrococcales; family Brevibacteriaceae; genus Brevibacterium; species Brevibacterium sp. The sequence goes on along the minus strand of NZ_JBQDYQ010000072.1, from coordinate 4,404 downwards.
GGCCGATCCTGTCTGCCTCGTCTCCGACCCCACCGTGTTCGACCCATCACGCGAGGTGAACGGCCTGCGCCCACTGTGGACGTATGCGCACGTGCCCTTCGATTGTCCGCTCGACCCGACGGAATACATCACGAGGCAGCTCGAACGCTTCGCCCCGGGCTTCCGCGACCGCATCGTCGCCCACAACGCGATCCCAGCCTCCGAGATGGCCGGGCACAACCAGAACTACATCGGCGGGGACATCGCCACCGGTGTTGTGTCGTTCTACCGGATGATGGCCAGGCCGCGCACGAGCTGGGACAACTACAGCCTCGGCGTGCCCGGTGCCTTCCTGTGCTCGGCGGCGACCCCACCGGCACCGGGCGTGCACGGAATGAACGGCTGGTTCTCCGCCCGCCGGGCACTCAAAACCCGTTTCGGCATCGACGAGACACCCAGTCTGTCCCCGGTCGACTGACTTTCATTCAGCTGACTCAGCCCCGCACCCACCGATCAGCGTCGCCGTCATAGCGCCATTCGGCCACCTCGGTGACGGCCTCGATGACGTTGTTCAGCCAAAACGTCGTATCCGGATGCCACCCTGCCACGAGACTCGCCGTCCGATCATCCGTATTACCTGCCGTGGGGACGGTCTCCGCTTCCTCGCCGAGGCGGCCCTCCGTCACGTCGATGACCGCACCGGCCGCGCGCAGATAGCCGGACAGACCCACGTGTACACCGTCGAATTCCTCGGACACCCGTGACCAATCGGGAATGACCCACCGACCCTTGCGCCCGGTGGTCTCGAACCACACGTGGCGGCGCTGCGCGGTGACGTCGAGCGGATAGCGCCTGCACAGATCCGCCCAATCCTCAGGTCCGCGAATCTCGGCGATGCGGGCATCCGGGCGCAGTTTCAGACGGCATGCTCGGGCACGCTCGAGACCGAAATCGTCCTCGACGAGTTCGACGCCGATCAGGGTTCCGTCCGGCCAGGTCCCCGTCGACGACCAGAGCCCGTCTGGCGGAGTCGACCACCATTCGCCGCTGACCTCCTCGTAGGGGTTCTTGGCGAAGTCGTGACGGTACTCTGTTTCGGTGGTGAGGACATCTGCGAGCCACTCGTCCAACCCCCACGAGAGCCTCGCTCCGTCTCGCTCGAGAGGCGGATAGAGATCGGTCAGCGTGATCGCAGGCGCCGCTGTCGAATCAACAGGACCTAGGGGCCGGTCGAATACTGCAGGCAGCCCACTGCGATGATCTGCGTCATCCCAAGCCAGAGCCCATTGATTGCCCGGGTGCAGAGGCGCTGTCCAGACATCGAGCAGGCCAGTGGATATGAGCATCTCCGCGAAGGGGCGCAGAGCTTCCCGCACCTCTGGGGCAGCAGCGATCTGATCGGCACCGTGAGGAGGCTGCCAGTACATGGCGCCGGAGATGACTTCGGCCATCTCGTTCTCCAGGTCAATTTGAGTCGGCCTCAGCGGTGTGACGCGTCGCAGGGTTGCCGCGACGTCCTGGGCAGTGACGTCTCCGGGTTCCGGTTCGGAGTCTCCCTCGCCGAGGTACATCGCCACCGCAGCGCCCTGCTCCTTGTCGGCAAGGAAGCCGGCGATGAAGACATCGTGGCGAGCCTCGGAAAGCGCACGCGCTTCCTCGGTGAGAGGTTCAGCGTCCTCGTCGAATTCGTCGTCGCGTCCATTCAGGGCCAGCCCAACCACGAGCGAGCGTCCCCGAGGGGACGCGAGCAGATCCTCGACGGACAGGCGGTCGTCATGAAGAGTCGGAGGCGCATCATCGGCGGTCATGACCTCAGGCTACGCGAATGCCCGTCAACTGGTCCTGATGGAATCGCTGGCGTCGAAATCCTTCGCTTGCGCGCTCACCGGCACGGCAACCTCGGCGGCGGCGAGAATACGGGCCCCCTTCGCAGCCTTGAGGCCCGCTCCGAGGACCCCGATGATGACGAGGACGGCTCCGCACAGCTCCCCGAGGCTGACTCGCTCGCCGAGGAAGACGAACGCCGCGCTCATCCCGACCACAGGAACGAGCATCGAGAACGGTGCGACGACGCCGGCCGGGTTGCGCGACATCAGCCACGACCACACCCCCGACCCGATGATCGTCGCGACGACCGTGGTGTAGATCAGGCCAGCGATGGCAAGAAGTCCGGTCGGGGTAGTCAGCCCCGCGAACGACGCCCCGACCCTCTCAGGTCCTTCCACTGCGAGGGAGAGCGCCAGCATCGGCAGGGGTGGGACGACGGACATCCACATCGTCAGCTTGATCGGCTCGGTGGTGTGAGCCTGCCGGTTGCAGATGTTGCCGATCGCCCAGCCGAAGGCGCCGGCGAGGGTGAGGAGGAAGGGCACGAAGCTCGCGTTCGAGTCGAATCGCTGCCAGCCTACGACGGCGAGCCCTGCCATCGCGACGAGCAGAAAGGCCATCTGCGAACCGCGGACCCTCTCGCGCAGAAACGTCATGCCCAGCAGCACCGTGAAGGGGCCCGAAGCTTGGAGGACGAGGGACGCGAGTCCCGCGGGCATGCCGGCGGCCATCGCCCAGTAGAGGAAGAGGAATTGCAGCAGTCCGAAGCCGAGTCCGTAGCCGATGATCCACCGTGCTTTGACGTCGGGCTTCGGTACGAAGAGCAGCGCGGGAACCGCGAGCAGGGCGAAGCGCAGAGCCACGAGGAAGAAGGGCGGGAACTGGGCCAGGGAGAGATCGATGGCGAGGAAATTCAGTCCCCATATCACCGCCACCGAGGCGGCGAGCAGACAGTGCTTGAACGACATGGCCCCATTCTCAACCGCAACAAATATGAAGCACAATCGCAGAGTGCTTCATCGACTCTGTAGCATGACTTCATGGTCATTGATCCGAAACATCTCGAGCTGCTGCGCCTGTTCGACGAATACGGCAGCGTCACCGCCGTCGCCGATGTCACCCATCGCTCCCCGTCGGCCGTCTCTCAGCAGCTGAGGCAGGCCGGGAGCGAGATCGGCCACGCTCTCGTCGAGCCCGCCGGCCGCGGACTCACGCTCACAGCCGCGGGACGGCTGCTCGCCCACGGTGGTCGGGACGTGGCCCGCACGCTCGCCCGGGTGCAGGCCCAATGGGAGGGCCACCTCGGCGAAGCTGTCGGAGAGATCACCCTGGCCGGGCTGCCGAGCGCGCTCACCCACCTCCTCCCCGATGCGCTGCGCAGGCTGCGGGAAGACCACCCGCACATCGATCTGCGCATGGACGATGTCGACCTCGCCGAGCACGAATTCGCGGGACTGACCCGAGATGTCGATATCGTCGTCGCACACAGCCTCGTCGCCGAACGACCCCTGGGCACCGACGGACTCACCGTCGTCCCGCTCGCCCGCGAACCCATCGATGTGGCCCTCGCCATCGACCATCGGCTCGCCGATCGCGCCGAGCTGACCCCGGACGATGTCGTCGATTGTCGCTGGGTGGGAGTGCCCCGCGGATACCCCTTCGACACGATCCTCACCTCGATCGAGCATCTCACCGGTCGCGACCTCGACGTCGTCCAACGCATCCGGGACAACCGGCTCATCGAAGCGATCGTCGCCTCCTCGGACCAGGTCGCGCTCCTCCCCCGGTTCACGACGCCGCGCGATGCGGGACTGTCGCTGGTGCCGCTGACGGGGGTGACGACGACACGCTGGATCGTAGCCGTGATGCGTCCGGACACGGCCGAACGTGTCGCAGTACGTGCTGTGATCAGTGCGCTCAGCCGGGTCGACGACGCCGCGGTTTAGGCGGTGCCCATGCTGGTGAAGCGCTTGGGCACGAGCTTCTCCAGGGGCAGGAACGCCGCCCAGCAGATGACGGTCGGCAGGAAGTGGATGCCCAGCGCGAGATACGTCATGAGGTGGAAGAGGAAGAAGAATGCCACGGCCCCGTACAGCCACTTGCCCTCGAGGAACAAGACGACGGGTGAGAGGAACTCGAAGACGAGTGTCGCCCATTGCGCGGCGATGAGGAGGCCGGGCATCTCGAGGAACGGCTTCGACCATTCGGCACCGCGGCGCATGATCGCCCAGATGATGACCGCACCATTGGCCCAGTGGGTGATGTTGCCCGAGGCGATCCACTTCATGAGCACCGAGTAGAAGTAGGTGAGAACGACGGCGATCTGCACGACGCGCAGCGCCCAGCCGGCCCGCGCCGAGGCGGTGCCGACGTCCCGGAAGCGCGCCGTTCCGATCGTCGGCAGGACGAAGGCGGCGATGACGAGCGCCATATGGTCGTGGGCGACGTAGCCGTAGCCCTGCGTGTAGAACATCCACGCCCCGAAGCTGATCGCCACGGCCCAGCCGCTGAAGCGCTGGAGGACTCCCGCGGCGGCGAGGAGAGAGAAGACGATGATGAGGGTGAGCAGGATCTGCGCGCCGAGGACGCTGACGGCTG
>NZ_JBQDYQ010000071.1:0-12846 GCF_052105255.1 Brevibacterium sp. | reverse complement strand
GCCGAATTCTACGCATTGTAGAATATGAGATTCTTCGTACCAGCCGGAAGGCGAGGATCCCTTCGAGATCAGAACGAAGCGCCGCCGGCGGGAGATCTCATACATCCCGCCGGCGGCGCGGCTCACATCACTTCACACGAAGACTGGTGAGGAGAATATAGATCGGAACCCACCCTTGCGCAAGACGAACAGTCCCCCTAGTGACATTTGCGAAACTACACGGCGGGCATTCGCCGAACCGATTCCCGGTTATCCACAGATTTGGTTTTTCACTAGATTCTTCATTTGACTACATATAGGTTAAACAGCAAATCACGCTGTCTATTGAATGATCAGGCAAGGGTTCAGAGTGGAAGCCACCGAAGTCATCACCAGCGAGGTTCACAAACGGATCAGAGATCTCGATGTGGATCCCCGCGCCGATATTCAGCGCTCTCGTGAGCTCATTCGCACCGTCATCGCCGAATACGACGAGCGCAGCCTCGTCGCCGATCTCCCACTGCTCGAGGACAAAGAGGCGACGTTCCGGCATATCGATCATCAGCTCTCGGGTTTCGGTGCCCTGCAGGACTATTTCGACGATCCGCACGTCGAAGAGATCTGGGTCAACTCACCGAGCGAGGTGTTCATCGCCGTCGACGGAATCCATCAGCTGACGACGACGAAACTCAGTTCGGGTGAACTCGATGACCTCATCGAGCGGATGCTGCGCACCTCGGGTCGCCGCGTCGATCTGTCGCAGCCGTTCGTCGACGCCATCCTGCCCGACGGGTCCCGTCTGCATGTGGTGCTGCCCGATATCACTCGCACTCATCCGGCCGTGAATATCCGCAAGTTCATCGCCCGGCCGCGCAATCTCGCCAATCTGATCGCGCATGGATCGCTGACGGCCGGCGCCGCCGAGTTCCTCGACGCTGCCGTGGCCTGTGGGGCAAATATCCTTGTCTCCGGGGCCACTCAGGCCGGCAAAACCACCATGCTCAACGCCTTGGCCGGCTCGATTCCGGCCCGTGAACGCACGATCTCCTGCGAAGAGGTCTTCGAACTCAATCTGCCCAGCCGTGACTGGGTCCCCATGCAGTGTCGCCAGCCCTCATTGGAAGGCACCGGCGAAGTCACCCTCCGTGCCCTCGTCAAAGAGGCGCTGCGGATGCGGCCGACGCGCATCATCGTCGGCGAGGTCAGAGAGGCCGAGAGCCTCGACCTCCTCGTGGCATTGAATTCGGGGCTGCCCGGGATGGGCACCATCCACGCGAATTCTGCCCGGGCGGCGATCACGAAGATCTGCACGCTGCCGCTGCTGGCCGGGGCGAACATCTCCTCGGCGTTCGTCGTTCCCACGGTCGCAGTCAGCCTCGACGTCGTCGTCCACCTGCGCAGAGATCCGTCCGGGGTACGCCGGGTCGATGAGATCTGCGCGGTGCCCGGCGGAGTCGAAGGCGACGTCGTCGAACTCGACACGATCTTCCATTCACCCCGCGGACAGCTCGTCCGCGGTCAGGGGTTCGGCCACCTCGGCGAGCGATTTGCGGCCATCGGCCGCGATCTTCACTCCATTCTGGAGGCGGCATGAGCTATTCGCAGGTCGCTCTGCTCAGCGGTGCCTGCCTCGGGGCGGGACTCTTCCTCATCTGGACGTCGCTGTGGCAGCGACCGCAGAGAAAGCGGACTCAGTCGCGGTGGGTGCGCGAACTCGATGACATGCTCACCGGTGCCGGATTCCCCAGGCTGCGTCCGGTTCATCTGCTGCTCATCTCGGTCGCGGCGTTCTGTATTGTGACCGTCGTTTCGACGGTGCTCACCGGATCGTGGGCGATCGCGCTGTGCTTCGGCCTCTTCGCCTCCTGGCTGCCGCACCGGGCATTGCAGCATCGGGCTCGCAGCCGACAGGTGATGCGGCGTGAGCTGTGGCCCGAAACGCTCGACCATCTCAATTCCGGAGTCCGCGCGGGACTGTCTCTGCCCGAAGCGCTGAGTTCTCTGGCCCATCGCGGACCCGAACCGCTGCGGCCGCTGTTCGAAGTCTTCGCCGAGGAATATCGGGCCAGCGGGTCATTCGCCTTGGCGTTGGAACGATTCAGACAGGTCAGCGCCGACCCGGTGGCCGACCGCATCGTCGTCGCACTCAGCGTCACCCGGCAGGTCGGCGGCAGCGACCTGGGCACCATGCTGCGGGCCTTGGCACAGTTCGTCCGTGATGATGCCCGCACCCGCAACGAGCTCTCCGCCCGGCAGCAGTGGACAGTCAACGGCGCCCGACTGGCCGTCGCAGCTCCCTGGGTGGTGCTCGCATTCCTGTCGACTCGACCCGAAACGGCGGTGGCGTACAACTCGCGGACCGGGCTGATCCTCCTGGCGGCGGGCTTCGTCGTCTCTCTGCTGGCGTATCAGGCGATGAAGCGCATCGGTCGACTCCCGGCCGAACCCCGGGTCATCGAGGGGTCCTCGCTCAGCCCCGCCCACCGACGTTTCGCAGACAACGCCGGCATGAGCGGCGGACTCACCGCCGACAGCGACGACTCCGCGGACGGACGGGCGGCATGAGTCTCCTCGGCGAGCCACTTTCGATCCTGGCCCTCGGACTCTTCAACGGCTTCGCTCTGTGTGTCTTCGTCCTCTCACTTCCGCCGCTGCGCAGGCCGACGCTGTCCTCACGGATCGCACCCTATCTGAGGGATCAGGAGTCTTTGGTCGACATCTACGCTCCGCCGACCCCGCGCGCCGACGGTTTCTGGGGGCTGGCGAAGTCATGGCTGGTCAGCTCGACCCTGTGGGTGACGTCGCGCATCACCACGGATGCGACTCTGCGGCTGCGCATCGACCGCCTCGGCGGCAATGCCACGATCGAACGGTTCCGCATCAGCCAGGTGCTGAGCATCCTCGTCGGGATGATCGTCGCCGGCGGTCTGGCCGGTGCGCTGTCGGCACAACGCGGCTTCTCCCCCATCGTCACCGTCGTCCTCGTCATCAGCGGAGGTATCGCCGGGCACGTCTTCAACGATTGGCGACTCAGCCAGGCCATCGCCCGCCACGAATCCCGTGTGCTTGCCGAATTCCCCACCGTCGCCGAACTCCTCGCATTGTCCATCACCGCAGGTGAGGGAATCGTTGAGGCCCTCGAACGAGTGTGCCGCACCTGTTCCGGCGATCTCATCGACGAACTCCGCGCGGCCCTGGTTGCCACTCGCACCGGGACACCGTTGGTCGAAGCCCTCGACGCGATGGCCACGCGCATCGCCATCCCGGAGATCGTCCAGTTCGTCGACGGCCTCGCCGTGTCGATGGCCCGCGGCACCCCGCTGGCCGAGGTACTCCGATCCCAAGCCGCTGACGTGCGCGAACAGTCCCGACGGCGGCTGCTCGAACTGTCCGGGAAGAAGGAGATCGGCATGCTCGTCCCGGTCGTTGTCTTCGTGCTTCCCGTCACCGTGATCTTCGCCGTCTTCCCGTCCCTGACCGTCCTCGACCTCAGTCCGTAACGTCCACGCCACGCGCCACCGACCATTCCCCGCACCCACAGCCAGTCCCGCACCACCGACCACGCGGATCGAAACCTCGACCTCGCCGATGAAGGAGACACGATGTTCCGCCAGTTCACCTACCGCCTCGTCCCGCTCATGCTCGGGCTCATCTCCGGTCCCCCTCCACGAGGGGGAACCACCATCCCCGAGGTGGCCGAGACCGAGGCGAACCATGTCGACCGACCCGATCGCGGGGACGTTCCCGGCTGGGTCCTCATCACATTGATGACCGCAGGATTGGTGGTTGCACTGTGGGCGCTGGCCGGCGAAGCCTTCACCTCGATGTTCCAAGATGCGATGAACAAGGTCCGCGGGGCCGGGTGACCAAGCGGTGACCACAGATGACGAGACGGACCCGGGCGACCGGAGGAGGGCTGACTCGGTGACGGCGGCAGGCGAGCGCAGCGATTCGGGATCCGCCGTCGCCGAGGTCGCCCTCATCGCCTCCCTGCTGGCCCTCATCCTGGCCGGAGCCCTGCAGATCGGTCTCGTCATCCATGTCCGCAACACGGTCATCGACTCCGCCATCGCCGGGGCGAGGCAGGCGAGTCTGGCCGATCAGACTCCGCGCGACGGGCAGAGGCTCACCCGCGACCTCATCCGAGTGTCCGTGGGCGAGCGCTACGCCCAGAAGGTCACCGTCTCGACGTCGCAGCGCGGTGCCGTCGAGATCGTCGAGGTGCGGGTGGCGACCCCGCTGCCGGTCCTCGGGCTGTGGGGCCCCGCCGAGGTCTGGGAACTGCGCGGTCGATCCATCGTCGAGGACATCGACCGTGACTGAGCCCGAGGTCGCTCAGGGAGTCGCGGCCGACGACGCAGACGAAGGAACAGCGGTCATCGAGTTCATCTTCGCCTCCATCGTCCTGCTCATCCCGGTCATCTACCTCATGCTCACCCTCTCTCAGCTGCAGGCGGCCAGCTATGCGACCACCTCGGCGGCGATGTCGGCCTCACGCATCGCCGCTCGCGACGCGAACCCCTCGGAGGCTCGAGCCCGTGCGGTCGCCGACATGCATTTCGCAGATTTCGGGCTGCGGGATGCGCCGTCTTCCATCACCTACTCGTGCACCGGCCCCTGTGGACAGGCCGGCTCTCTCGTCACCGCACGAGTCGAGACGAAAGTGTCTCTCCCCGGCTTCCCGCTCCTTTTCGGCTCAGGCCGGTCACCGCACATCACCTTGCGCGCGAACCACACCGACGTCGTCGCCATAGGAGGCCAGTGATATGCCGACCACGGGAGAGCACGGCTCGAAGCGGCGTGGGGATCCGACACGCGGTCAAGCGCCCGATCATGATTCGGATGCCGGGTCCATCACGCCGCTGTCGATCGGCTTCGTCGTCATCGCCTTGCTGCTGGCCTTCCTCATCGCCGCCCTGACCGACCTGCACATGGCCCGCCGAGAGCTGCAGGGACTGGCCGACTCTGCGGCGCTGGCTGCCTCCGACTCGTTCGAACCGGCTCCCGGCGACGATCCCGGTCTCGTATTCTCACCTCCAGCGGCCAAACGCGCCGCCGGACGGTACCTCGACGCGGTGCCGACTCCGAAGGACCTGGGCAATCTGCGGTTGAGTGCCGATGCCGATGGGGCGCATTCGGTGCGCATCCGCATCGAGGCCCGCTATTCTCCGGCGCTGCTCTCACCGTTCGTCCCCGACCTCATCGACCTCCACGCCACCGCTTATGCCAGGGGCGCCCTGCGCCTCGACTGATCGCGGCCCGTCGTCGTCACTTCGCCTCCGATTCCTGTGGATTCCGGGGACACTCACACGCCGTGAGGCTGTGGATTCCCACACCGTTTCCACAGGGTGTTTTCTCGCTCTTGCCCGAACCGTGCGATCGCGGGGAGTCTGTGGGCATGAGAACCCTGGGGCTCATCCACCGCATTGAGATGAACGGAGCCGTCACGAGCATGAGCATCGAAGCCGAATCAACCCAACCGGCCGTCGACGTCTTCCGGTCTGCCCTCGGACCCGCGTTGACGCATCAGGACCTCATCACCGGCAACCGGCTCGAGAACCGCAGCATCGAGTCGATCAGCTGGGGTCACTGGCAGCGAATCAACCCCATCACTCTTGTCGGGGCGAACTCTCTGCGCACCGCCGACACCTGTGCCGACTCCGCACGGACAAGCGTATCCGTCCTGGCAGGACCCGACTCAGGCTTCGCTCTGAGCCTCGACCCTCGGCGAGCCTGCCTGTCTCGGCTGTCCTACACCGATTGCCTGACCGTCATCGACCCCAGCATTTCCCGCACCCCACAGCCGCTGCGACTCGATGCCACAGGAGATCAACTTACAATCCGTCTGGGAACGACTGTGCTCGCACCGGGCACAGCAGATGGTTCGTCCGCCCGTGCTTCGTCCTCGGCCGCCCATTCGACTCCGCCGATCCGGTCTCCGCCCCTGCACCACAGCGATGACATCCACATCGCCCCGAAGACGATCGACGATCCTCGGCCGGCCCGACCCCCACAATGGTGGACGTTTCTCATCCCGGTCGGCATCGGCGTGGTGCTGGCCGTTGCCACCGGAATGTGGTGGTTCCTCCTCTTCAGCGTCTCGGCCCCGCTCTCCGGGTGGGTCGCCTACCTTGTGGAGAAGAAGCGCTTCACTCGCGACAGCGCGCAATGCCGACTCGATCGTGACGAAGCGGTGGCCGAAGCGCGAGCCAGGCTGCGCCGCCTCGAAGCGGCGCAGCGACACAGGATCTTCTCCTCCCCCGGTCTGTGCCTGGGTTTCGGGACGGTCTTCAGTGACCTCACCATCGACGAACAGCTCCAAGACGGAACCGACCACGTCGACGGTCGAGTCGCCTGCGCCGATTTGCCGATCCGCATCGATCCGCGCACAACGACGGTCACCGTCAGCGGGACGCCGACAGTCCTGCGCACTATGGCCTTCGCCTGGCTGGCCGACCGGCGATTCAGATGGCGGCCGGATTCCAAACTCGCACTGCTGCCGGAGCTGGCAGGCACCGAGTTCTCCGGCGACTGCGCGTCGACCAGGGTCCGGTCAGGGTCCCGCCCAGACACCGACATGGGCGATCCCATCGCGATCACCCTCGACGAGGATGTCGACCCTGCCGTTCTCACGCTCACCGCCCCGCATGCCGGCTCTGCGGTCTCGATGACGGTGGGCACTCTCGCGCAGGCTCGCACCGACTCTTCGACGGCGCCCGGCGGCCCGGTGCCCGGGCGAAGCTTCATCGCCACGCTCATGCCGGCCGCCCGATTCGTCACCCTGCACTGTGGCCGCTCTGCCGATACCAGCATCCGCGCCTGGCCCGACCACGGACTCGGAGAACTCTGCGACGATGCGCCCGAATCCATTCGGAACCGGTGGCGGTCTCCGGCCTCGGGGCCGGTCCCGATCGGGCGCGGAACCGACGGTGAGACCGGCATCGATCTGTTCTCCGACGGTCCCCACGCTCTCGTCGCGGGCACCACGGGCAGCGGGAAATCCCTGCTCCTGCAGACGTGGCTGCTGTCGATGGCCTTGGCACAGCCGCCTCGGCGACTGCGTTTCGTCCTCATCGATTTCAAGGGCGGGGCGACGTTCTCACCGCTGCAGGAGCTGCCGCACACCGACAGAGTGCTCGATGATTTCGACTCCGGTCTGGCATTTCGCGCTCTCGTCTCGGTGCGCGCCGAGATCACCCATCGGGAGCGGCTGCTGGCCGACCATGGGTGCGCCGATGTCGCCGATCTCGCTGATCCTCCCCCACGTCTCGTCGTTGTCATCGACGAGTTCCATGCACTCATGGCGACCCACCCGCGAGCCGCCGACCTGCTCGAACACCTCACCGCCCTGGGCAGGTCCCTCGGCGTTCACCTCATTCTCGCCACTCAGCGCCCCATGGGCGTCGTGACCGGGCAGATGAAGGCGAACATCAACGTCCGCGTGTGCCTGCGAGTGCGCGATGAGACCGATTCCTTCGACGTCATCGGCTCCGAGGCGGGTGCGTTCCTGCCCGCGGACAAACCGGGTGCCGCCTGCCTGGACTCCGGGATCAGCGTCACCCGGTTCCGCGTGGCGGTGCCGTTCGGGGATGACACCCGCGCCGAGGCGGCCCTCCGACCCCGTATTCGCTCCTGGGGTCGGGGACCGGTTCCGTCCCTGGCCGGCGGGGTCGTCGGCGTCGACGTCGACAACATCGTCACAGCGGCCGGGGACAGTGACGATCCCGGGGAACCGTCGGTTCAGCGGCAGGTGGTGCTGCCGCCGCTGCCGGAACCGGATGAGGTGGCAGGCGGTGAACCGTTCGCAGGGGTCACGGGGATCGTCGATGTTCCCAGTCAGCAGCGGCAGGAGATGTGGACATTCGACCCGGATGTGGACGGCTCCTCAATCCTCACGGGCGGCAGCCTGCACACCGTGGAATCCGTGATCGCGACCATGGCACGAGCGGCCGCCCCCACCCGACGGATCATCGCGCTCGGCAGGATCGCCGCAGCCCTCGACTGGGCCGAGATCAGCTGCGGCATGAGCTCAGGCTGGCAGATCCAGGCGGTTCTCGACCATCTCGCTGCCAGCGGGGGTCAGGTCAGGATCCCCCGAGACGGCACCGGCACCGAAACCCCGACGAGTTCGGGGCCGAGCCGACAGCCGCCGAGCCTGCTCGTGTGCAGCAATTGGGCCGAATTCGTCGACTCGCTCGACCACTGCTGGGCCGAACGCGCCGAACGTCTCCTCGGGCATGGTCCCGGATCAGATCTCGTCTTCCTGCTTGCCGGGTGCCGGAACATGACGAGCAGAACTTCGCGGTTCGCCACTCAGATCATCTTCCCTCCCGAGGCCGGGGAAGACGGGACGAGCGTCGGGCTCAGCCGCCAGCGATTCGCCGGCAGCTGGCCGGATCTGCGCGCCGTCATCCGCGGCCCATGCGCACAGGCCGCCGGCGAGGACGGCGCCGATGTGCAATTCGCGCCCGCTGTCGCGGCACGATTCGATTCGTCGATGTCCGAGGCGGGTACGAGCATCCTCGGCGGACCACCCGGCATTCCGGAGTCCCGAAACGGATTCGCTCCACACTGGCGGGGCCTTGACCGTCCTACGGTCGCGTCTGAGGAATCGTTCGGCACCATCCCGGACTGCATCCCGATCGGCGTTGATGCTTTCGGCGACCTCGTCGTGTGGGATCCCCGGCGAGATGGTTCGGTGCTCACCGTTCGCGGTTCTCCGCAGAGCGGCAGGACCGGATTCGCGGCGTACCTGGACCGCCTCGGCGGAGTCTCTGTCCACGATGATGCTCATCTGGAGTCGGACCCGCTCGACTGGGATCTGCTCGACGGTGACGACCATGTGCTCACCGCGCCGACACGGTTCACTCCCGGCTATGGTTCCCCGCTGGCCAAGGCTCAGAATCTCGGGCCGCTGCTCGTGCTCGGCGTACACACCAGGCAGGATCTCACCGGGCTCGGGGTGCTGCGACGGGCCCCGCTTGATGGGCTGGCTGGGACGGGCTGGTTCGTCACCGAGGATCAGGCCCGCCCCGTCCGCGTCTTCAGCCCCACGGGAGTCGCACCTGATTCAGCTCACGTCGGAAGGAGGTCCTGAGAGAGTCTCGTAACGGTAGAGCTCGGTCGCGGTTCCCGATTCGAGCAGCCGGTCGGCGAGAGCGGAGATCACGGGCATTCCGCTCGTGACTTCGATGACGACATCGGCATCGACCGACAGCCGGGCCAGCAGGAGTTCGGCATCGGCGACGGCCGCGGCGAAGTCCTCGCCCGTCGTGTCGGCGGCATCGTCGCGGGTTTCGAACATCGACCCGAGGATGAGCTCGGTCGGCGGCTCCTCGTCGACCTGATCGACGACAGCGGTCCCGTCTCCGGGTCCGTCTCCGGCACCTGGTTCACCGGCCGAGGGCAGAACACCGGCTGTCTCATCGGCTTCCCTCGCATACGACACGGCGAAGGCACTGAGCCCACCCGCCTCGGTGGTTCCGGCCGCGCCGTTCAGCAGAGCAGCACCGTGAGCACCGGCCGCCTCGGAGAGGAAGGCGTTGTTCACCTGTCCGATGGTCAGTTGACCGACGGCATCGTCTCGGTTGACAGCGGTGTACCAGTTGAGGAAGGCCTTCGTCAGCTTCACCGAACCGGTGGCGACGATCTCGAGGTCCTCGGCCCGGCCGCCGCCGGCCGGGGGCAGCGCACCGGCGGGCACCTTGATCACGCGGGTCGTCGTCAGCGGGGTGAAGCCGAGCGTCTGGGCGAAGCCCTCTCCCGGGCTGCCGGCGTGCACACGGGCGCGCAGATCGAGGCCTTCGAGCGCGGTTCCCCGCGTCTCGGCACACACCGCCTCGAAGAGCTCACGCCCCTGACCATGGCCCTGTTCCTCGGCGGCGACCTCCACATTGACCCACGCCCGGTAGGGGTGAAGCGGAGATTCGGCGATCGCGGCGGCTCCGACGGGAACGTCGGGGACCACCTCGGCGATGACGGAGCGGATCAGCGGCGAATCCGAGGACGGACGGAACAGGGACCTGGCCATATGACCGGCCGGGGTGGTCGCATCGGCGAACACCTCATTCAGGCGCAGATCGTCACCGTCGGTCAGCTCTCGAATCGGCATGTGCTCGCTCCTTGGGCGGTGGGGAACTTGATAATCTTGGCGTCATGACTGACTTAAGCGATCCTACCGCCGCCGCGCACGCCGCGGCCACGACCATCAACGCGAACGCGAGCATCGACGCCCATGACGTCGCGCTTGTCCTCGGCTCCGGTTGGGGCGGGGCGGCGGACCTCCTCGGCGAAACCGTTGCCGAGATCTCCGCGGCCGAGGTCCCCGGATTCCACGCTCCGGCCGTTGAAGGCCACGGCGCAACCCTGCGCACGGTGCGCATCGAGGCCAGCGGCAAGCATGCCCTCGTCCTCGGATCGCGCACCCACTACTACGAAGGCAAGGGAGTCCGCGCAGTCGCTCACGGTGTGCGCACCGCGGCTGCGGCCGGCTGCTCCTCACTCGTGCTGACGAACGGGTGCGGCGGTCTCAACCGCAACTGGGCAGCCGGCACCCCGGTGCTCATCTCCGATCACATCAACCTCACCGGAACCTCCCCGATCGAGGGCGCGAACTTCGTCGATCTCACCGATCTGTACTCCCCGCGCATGCGTACCATCGCCAAAGAGATCGACCCGACACTCGACGAAGGCGTGTACGCGCAGTTCCGCGGACCCCACTACGAAACCCCCGCCGAGGTGCGCATGGCCGGGATCCTCGGTGCCGACCTCGTGGGCATGTCGACGACATTGGAGGCCATCGCCGCACGTCAGGCCGGGCTCGAACTCATGGGCATCTCCCTGGTGACGAACCTCGCCGCCGGCATTCAGGAGACCCCGCTCTCCCATGCCGAAGTCATCGAAGCCGGAGCCGCGGCCGCCCCGCGCATCTCTCGCCTGCTCGCCGACATCGTCGCGAAGCTCTGAGACGGCCCGCCCGACTCCGCACTCCCCAACCCGCCACCGCGAACACGCAAAGGACTCATATGACCCGCGTAGCCGATCGCTTCAGACATGGATTCGACGCCGAGGTGGTCCGCGCCTGGATCGCCGATGACCCCGATCCACAGACGGCCACCACCTTGGAACACATCCTCGCCGAGGCCGAGAGCGGCGACGAGGCGGCGATCGCCGACCTCGAAGACCGGTTCTCAGGTCCCCTCGTCTTCGGCACCGCCGGCCTGCGCGGTGAGATCGCCGCCGGCCCGAACCGGATGAACCGGGCCGTCGTCATCCGCGCCGCCGCCGGTTTGGCTGCGTTCCTCTCAGACACTGTCGGTGAGGGATTCCGTGTCGTCATCGGCTGCGATGCCCGGTACAAGTCCGCGGAGTTCGCTCGCGACACCGCCGCCGTCGTCACCGCCGCCGGCGGGGTCGCGATCCAACTGCCCGACCAGCTGCCGACCCCGCTGCTGGCGTTCGCGTTGTCGCATCTCGATGCCGATGCCGGAGTCATGGTCACGGCCAGCCATAACCCGCCAGCCGACAACGGGTACAAGGTCTACCTGGGACAGCGACCGCTGCAGGCGATCGGATCCGAGGCCGACGCCGAGGCGGGTGCCGGGGCTCAGATCGTCAGCCCGGCAGATGCGCTGATCGCCGAGAAGATCGCCGCGGTCGAGTCCGTGGCCTCGGTGGCACGAGCCGAGTCAGGGTGGGAGCACCTCGACGAGTCGATCGTCGAGAACTACCTGTCGCGAATCGACCAATTGGGGGTGCGGGCCGAAGCGGATCTGTCGATCGTGCTCACTTCTCTGCACGGCGTCGGTGCCGGAGTCGCCGAGGCTGCGCTGACCCGCACCGGGTTCACGAACCTCCACCCGGTGACCTCCCAGCAGGCACCGGATCCGGACTTCCCGACAGTGTCGTTCCCGAATCCCGAAGAGGCCGGGGCTCTCGACGAGTCCTTCGCCCTGGCCCGTGAGGTCGGCGCCGAGCTCATCATCGCCAACGACCCGGACGCCGACCGGTTCTCGGCGGCCATTCCGGATGAGTCTGCCGCGACCGGGTACCGGCGATTGTCCGGCGACGAGGTGGGGCTCCTCCTCGGTGAGGATGCCGCTGGTCGGCTAGAGGAAAGCGGGTCGCATGGTGCCGTCTTCGCGAACTCGATCGTGTCCTCCCGTGGGCTGGCCGCCGCTGCCGCCAGCCACGGTTTCACTGCGGTGAATACACTCACCGGTTTCAAGTGGATCTCCCGAGTTCCCAACCTTGTCTTCGGCTATGAAGAGGCGCTCGGCTACTGCGTCGATCCGGCTGCAGTCCGAGACAAGGACGGCATCTCTGCGGCCGTGACCTTCGCGGCCCTGGCATCCCGGCTCAAAGCCGAGGGATCGAGCATCGAGGCCGAACTCGATCGGATCCGCGCCCGCGACGGCTACTTCGCCACCGCTCCCTTGAGTTTCCGCCTCGACGATGTCTCCCTCATCGCCACGTCGATGGCGAAGCTGCGCGAGAATCCTCCGGCCACGCTGGCCGGCTCCCCCGTCGCCGAGGTCCACGACCTCTCCGCCGGGTACGAGGGTCTGCCGCCGACCGACGGAATCCTGCTGCTCTCGGAGTCGAATTCGCGGGTCATCGTGCGTCCCTCGGGCACCGAACCGAAGCTCAAGTGCTATCTCGAAGTCGTCGCCGAGCCCTCGGAACTCCAGGCTGCGGCCGATGCCGATGCCCGTGCGGCCGCCAGCGCAGGAGTGCGTCTGCCAGCCGCCTCGGCGAGTGCCTCCCTCAAACCGGCCCTCAAGGAACGCTTGACCTCGCTGAGCACCGAGCTCAAAACCTTCCTCCCCCTCTAATTACTACGTGACGGCGGCCCAGCAACCTCGCGCG
>NZ_JBQDYQ010000070.1:0-12863 GCF_052105255.1 Brevibacterium sp. | reverse complement strand
CAGACTGTGAGGAACATATGAGCGAAGCGTTCATCTATGACGCAGTGCGCACCCCACGCGGTAAGAACCGCGGCGGGGCGCTGCACAGCGTCAAGCCCATCGATCTCGTCACCGGCCTCATCGACGCCGTACGCGAGCGCAATCCGGACCTCGACGACTCCCAGATCGACGACATCGTCCTCGGCGTCGTCTCTCCAGTCGGCGAACAGGGCAGCGACATCGCCCGTGTCGCCGCGATCGCCGCCGGCCTCGACGAGTCCGTCGCCGGCGTTCAGGTCAACCGCTTCTGCGCCTCCGGGCTCGAAGCCGTCAACATCGCCGCCCAGAAGGTCGGCTCCGGATTCGAGAACCTCGTCCTCGCCGGAGGCGTCGAATCGATGTCCCGTGTGCCGCTGGGATCCGACGGCGGAGCGTGGGCGCAGGACCCGACGACGAACTATGACACGTACTTCGTGCCTCAGGGAATCGGTGCCGACCTCATCGCCACCACAGAGGGCTTCAGCCGTGCAGATGTGGACGCCTTCGCCGCCGAATCGCAGAAGCGCGCCGCTGCGGCCTGGGAGAACAGCCTCTTCGAGAACTCGATCATCCCGGTCAAGGACATCAACGGCATCACCGTGCTCGACCGTGACGAGCACATGCGCCCCGGCTCGACCGTCGAATCGCTGTCGCAGCTGCCACCGGCCTTCGCCAAGCTCGCCGCTCAGACCGGGTTCGACGAGGTGGCTCTGCAGAAGTACCACTGGATCGAAGCCATCGACCACGTTCACACCGCCGCGAACTCCTCGGGAATCGTCGACGGCGCAGCGCTTGCCATCCTCGGCGATGAGGAGGTCGGCCAGAAGATGGGAATGAAGCCCCGTGCCCGCATCGTCTCCACCGCGGTCACCGGCTCGGAGCCCACGATCATGCTCACCGGTCCGACCCCGGCGACGAAGAAGGCCCTCGACAAAGCCGGCATGACCGTCGACGACATCGATCTGTTCGAACTCAACGAGGCCTTCGCCGCCGTCGTGCTCAAGTGGATGAAGGATCTCAACATCCCCCACGACAAAGTCAACGTCAACGGCGGAGCCATCGCCATGGGCCACCCGCTGGGAGCCACCGGCGCCATGATTCTGGGCACTGTCCTCGACGAACTCGAGCGCCGCGACCTCAAGCGTGGACTCGTCACCCTGTGCATCGGCGCAGGAATGGGCATCGCGACGATCATCGAAAGGGTCTGACATGACGAACACTGAAACCACAGCTGCCGACTACCAGCGCAACACCGATGCCGATGGCATCGTCACCGTCGTCATCGACGAGCCCGGCGCCAAGGTCAACACCATGAACGACTACTTCGCGGCCGCCCTCGAGGCGACCGTGGAATGGCTCGAAGCCAATGTCGACGACATCAGCGGTGTCGTCCTCACCTCGCCGAAGAAGACCTTCTTCGCCGGTGGCAACCTCAACAAGCTGCGTGAAGCCGACCCGGCCAATGCCGCAGAGGAATTCGAGGCTGTCGAACACCTCAAGAAGGTGCTGCGCCGACTCGAGACCTTCGGCAAACCCGTTGTCGCCGCCCTCGGCGGCGCGGCCCTGGGCGGCGGACTCGAACTCGCTCTGGCCGCCCACCATCGGATCGCGGCCGACGACAACCCGAGCGCCCGCTTCGGCTTCCCCGAGGTCTCACTCGGCCTGCTGCCAGGAGGGGGCGGAGTCGCCCGGTCGGTGCGCATGCTCGGCATCCAGACCGCGCTGCAGAAGACCATCCTGCCGTCGACGAAGTTCAAGGCCGCCGACGCCCAGGCGCTCGGCCTCATCGACGAACTCGCTCCTGCGGCCGAACTCGAATCCAAGGCCAAGGCCTGGATCAAGGCCAACCCCGAGGCTGTGCAGCCGTGGGATGTCAAGGGCTTCAAGATCCCGGGTGGCTCGCCGTCCTCGCCGAAGATCGGCGCGATGCTTCCCGCTCTGCCGTCCCTGCTGCGCAAGCAGGGCAAGGGTGCGCCGATGCCGGCTCCGCGAGCCGTGGTCGCCGCTGCGGTCGAAGGCGCACTGGTCGACATCGACACCGCGCTGACGGTCGAGTCCCGCTACTTCGTCAACGTCACCCACACACCGGTGGCGAAGAACATGATCAAGGCGTTCTTCTTCGACCTCGGCCACATCAACTCCGGCGGCTCGCGACCTGACGGTGTCACACCTCGTCAGGTGAAGAAGCTCGGCGTGATCGGTGCCGGAATGATGGGTGCGGCGATCGCCTACAGCGCTGCGAAGTCCGGTATCGAGGTCGTCCTCAAGGACGTCGAGCTCGCCAATGCGGAGAAGGGCAAGGCCTACGCCGCCAAGCGTGAAGAATCGGCCCTGGCCAAGGGCAGGACCACCGAGGCGAAATCGCAGGCCGTCCTCGACCGGATCACCCCGAGTGCCTCGGCCGAGGATTTCGCCGGTGTCGACTTCGTCATCGAGGCGGTCTTCGAATCCGTCGATCTCAAGCAGAAGGTCTTCGGCGAGATCCAGGACATTGTCGAACCTGATGCAGTCCTCGGTTCGAACACCTCGACCCTGCCGATCACCGACCTGGCTAAGGGCGTCACCCGCGACAAGGACTTCATCGGCGTCCACTTCTTCTCGCCGGCCGACAAGATGCCGCTGGTCGAGATCATCTGCGGTGAGAACACCTCCGACGAGGTCCTCGCCCGCACCTTCGACCTCGTGCAGCAGATCCGGAAGACTCCGATCGTCGTCAACGACTCGCGCGGATTCTTCACCTCCCGCGTCATCGGCACCTTCATCGCCGAGGCGGTCGCCGCCGTCGGTGAGGGAGTGGAGCCGGCCAGCGTGGAACAGGCGGCCCTGCAGGCCGGGTATCCCACCGGTGCCCTGCAGCTGCTCGACGAACTGACGCTGACTCTGTCGCAGAAGATCAACCAGGAGACTCGCGACGCGGTCGAGGCCGCGGGCGGCACCTGGGTCTCCCACCCCTCCGAAGCCGTCTTCGACTGGATGGTCGAGCAGGGACGGACCGGACGCAAGGACGGCGCCGGCTTCTACGACTACGACGAGAATGGCAAGCGCACCTCGCTGTGGGCCGGTGTGCGCGAGAAGTACGAGTCCGGGTCGAATGATCAGCCCTTCGCCGACCTGCAGGAGCGGATGCTCTTCGCCGAGGCGATCGAGACGATCAAATGCCTCGACGAGGGTGTGCTCACCTCGGTGCCGGACGCGAACATCGGTTCGATCTTCGGCATCGGGTTCCCCGCCTGGACCGGCGGCGTGCTCCAGTACGTCAACCAGTACGAAGGCGGACTGGCCGGCTTCGTCGATCGGGCGAATGATCTGGCTGCGAAGTACGGCGAGCACTTCACCCCGCCGGCCTCGCTGGTCGAGCGTGCCAAGACCGGGGAGACCTACGAATAAGTCGCAGGTCAGCTAGGCCCTGCCTGACCCCATGATCGCCGAGGCGGGGCCGGCCCCCGGAATAGCCTGTTGGCCTTCCGGTGTTGTTCAGTGGCACTGAGACTTCAGTGTCACTGACATCTACCGGAAGGCCATTGCTATGCGCGCCGCCGTCTACGACGCCTACACCGAGAACTTCGACGACATCACCGTCCGCGAGCTGCCCGATCCGAAGCTGCCGCCCGCCTCGGTGCTCATCGAAGTCAGGGCCGCCGGAGTCAACCCGGTCGACTGGACACTCGTCGGCGGGCACCTCGACCCGTTCATGCCCACGCAGTTCCCCGTCACCCCGGGCTGGGACGTCGCCGGTGTCGTCATCGGACTCGGCTTCGACACCCCGGAATTCTCCATCGGCGATGAAGTCGTCGCCTATGCGCGCAAGGACGTGCTCGGCGGCGGAACCTTCGCCGAGAAGGTCGCGGTCCCGGTCCATGCGGTGGCTCCGAAGCCGAAGAGCCTGAGCTGGGAACAGGCCGGCGGTCTGCCGTTGGCCGGCGGCACCGCTCTGCGGACCCTCGATGCCCTCGGCGACCTGGAGGGCAAGACCGTGCTCATCCACGGAGCATCCGGGGGAGTGGGCAGCTTCGCCGTGCAGATCGCCCGGGCGGCCGGAGCACGCGTCATCGGCACCGCCTCTGAAGCCAACCACGAGTACCTGCGTGGGCTCGGCGCTGAACCCGTGACCTACGGCGACGGTCTGGTCGAGCGCGTTCTCGAGGCCGCCGGCGGCAAGGTCGACGGGGTCGCAGACTTCGTCGGGGGAGTCCTCGATGACACGCTGGCCGTGCTCGCCGAGGACGGCAGCCATGCCTCCGTGACCGATCCCAGCGTCGCCGAGCACGGCGGACGGCACATCTGGGTGCGCCCCGACGGCTCCGAGACCGCACGCCTCGGTCTCCTCGTCGACGAAGGGAAACTCACCGTCGCCGTCACCGGCACCTACGGCCTCGACGACGTTCCCCAGGCCTTCAAGGACAGCGCCACCGGACACGTCCGCGGCAAGCTCATCATCGTTCCTTGAGTCCCAGCGCCGCGGCAGCAGCGGCGCGCAATTCGACCCCGACCACCTCGGCGCTGGAGCGACGAGCCCGGTGCGGGGTCGAATTCATCATCCCGAACGCCGCATGCACGCGCACAGTGGACGATTCCAGAGTCCACGTCGGATGGGCGGCCTCGACGACCTCCGCCCACCGACTGACATAGGCACGCTGGAGACGCCGCACGGTCCGTCGCGATTCGTCCGGCAGCGCTTCAAGGTCGCGGTCCTGGATGCGGATGAGCTCGGGCTCGCCCATGGCGAAGTCGACATGGAAGTCGATGAGACGTTGCAGAGTCCGGGCCGCCTCGGTGGGGGAGATCCCCGAGGCGGTATCCCAGGCCGCGGAGACGATCTCCTCACCCCCGGACTGCAGATACGCCGAAATTCCGACGAGCAGCTCTTCGAGCACGGCCTCCTTCGACGAGAAGTGCCGGTAGACCGCCGGTGCCGAGATCCCCGCACCTTTGCCCAGGTCATCGAGGCGCACCCCGTGGAAGCCGTGCCGGGCATAGAGCGTCTTCGCGACCTCGAGCAGCTGCTCGCGCCTGGCTGCCTTCGCCGCTGCCCGCGCCGTCGGCTTGGCCGCGTCCGAGATCGACATCCGGCCTCCTTCCCTGAGCCTGATGCCCAGCGTCGCGGACGACGTCGGTGTGTTCTGGCTCGTGCGTTGTCAGTTCTGCCTGTGAGCAGTATCATAGCAGTCAGTTAAGAATCATTAACTGAAATGAGGATGGAATGAGAGCAGTGGGAACTGCGGTCAGTCCGGCGACGGGGCAGGTCAACTCCGAGGCCCACGCCGAACTCATCGCTGAACTCCGGGAGCGCATTGCGGCCACGGCCCGCGGCGGTTCCGAGAAGTCCAGGCAACGTCATATCGATCGTGGCAAGCTGCTGCCGCGTGAGCGCGTCGAGTATCTCCTCGACCCCGGCACCCCCTTTCTCGAACTCTCCCCGCTGGCCGCCAACGGCATGTACGACGACGCCAGCCCAGGAGCCGGAATCATCACCGGCATCGGCCGAGTCGCCGGACGCGAATGCGTGATCGTGGCCAATGACGCCACCGTCAAGGGCGGCACCTACTACCCGGTGACCGTGAAGAAGCACCTCCGGGCCCAGGAAGTCGCCAAAGAGAACAACCTTCCGTGCATCTACCTCGTCGACTCCGGTGGGGCGAACCTGCCGAACCAGGACGACGTCTTCCCCGACCGGGAGCACTTCGGCCGCATCTTCTTCAACCAGGCCACGCTCTCCGCTGCCGGCATCCCGCAGCTGGCCGCCGTCATGGGCTCCTGCACCGCCGGCGGCGCCTACGTCCCGGCCATGGCCGACGAATCGATCATCGTCTCCGAACAGGGCACGATCTTCCTCGGCGGCCCACCCCTGGTCAAGGCCGCCACAGGTGAAGAGGTCACCGCCGAAGAACTCGGCGGCGGCGCACTGCACTCTCGGGTCTCCGGCGTCACCGACCACCTCGCCGCCAATGATCCCCATGCGCTGGAGATCATGCGGGACATCGTCTCCACTCTCGGGCCGAAGAGCACCCCGAACTGGGACGTCATCGAATCCCGCCTGCCGGCACACTCGCCGGAGGAGCTGACCTCCGTCGTGCCCGTGGATTCACGCACACCGTATGACGTCCGCGAGGTCATCGCCCGCCTCGTCGACGGATCCGAGTTCCACGAGTTCAAAGCCGAATACGGCACGACCCTCGTCACCGGATTCGCTCACCTCGACGGACACCCGGTCGGGATCGTCGCCAACAACGGCATCCTCTTCGGCGAATCCGCGCAGAAGGGCGCCCACTTCATCGAACTCTGCGACCAGCGCAGCGTGCCCTTGGTGTTCCTGCAGAACATCTCCGGGTTCATGGTCGGCCGCGACTACGAAGCCGGCGGCATCGCCAAACACGGCGCGAAGATGGTCAACGCCGTCGCCACCGCCCGCGTCCCGAAGTTCACCGTCGTCATCGGCGGCTCCTTTGGCGCCGGCAACTATTCGATGTGCGGCCGAGCCTACTCTCCGCGCTTCCTGTGGATGTGGCCCAATGCCCGCATCTCCGTGATGGGCGGCGAACAGGCCGCCAGCGTGCTCTCCACCGTCAGACGCGACCAGCTCGAGGCTCGCGGCGAAGAGTGGAGCGCAGAGGCCGAAGACACCTTCAAACAGCCCATCCGCGACCAGTACGAAGCCCAGGGCAACCCGTACTACTCCACGGCACGTCTGTGGGATGACGGAATCATCGAACCCGGTGACACCCGCCAGGTACTGGCACTGGCCCTCGAACTCGCCCGCTTCGGACCGATGGAACGCCCGCTGAATGCCAGCGGCTACGGCGTCTTCAGAATGTGAGCCCCACCATGACGAAAATGTTCACAACCGTGCTCATCGCCAACCGCGGCGAGATCGCCCTGCGCGTCATCCGCACCTGCCGCCGCCTCGGCATCCGCACCGTCGCCGTCTACTCCGACGCCGACGCCCACGCGGCCCACGTCAAGGCCGCCGACACCGCGGTCCACCTGGGCCCGGCGGCCGCGTCCGAGTCCTATCTGCGCATCGACAAGGTCATCGCCGCCGCGCAGGCCACGGGAGCCGAAGCCATCCACCCCGGCTACGGCTTCCTGTCGGAGAACGCCGAGTTCTCCGCCGCCTGCGCCGATGCGGGAATCGTCTTCCTCGGCCCCGGAGCCGACGCGATCCGAACGATGGGTGACAAGATCACCGCGAAGCAGGCGGTGTCCTCCCGCGGGGTGCCGCTCGTGCCCGGCACGAAGGACGCCGCGATGAGCGACGAGGCCCTTATCGCCGCCTCGTCAGACATCGGCTTCCCAGTGCTCATCAAGCCCTCAGCCGGGGGCGGAGGAAAAGGCATGCACGCGGTCTTCGAAGCGGGCAAGCTCGCCGAGGCGCTGGTCACTGCCCGCCGCGAAGCCGCGAGCTCCTTCGGCGACGACACCCTGTTCCTCGAACGCCTCGTCGCCACCCCGCGCCATATCGAAGTCCAGATTATGGCCGACTCTCACGGCAACGTCATCCACCTCGGCGAACGCGAATGCTCCCTGCAGCGCCGTCACCAGAAGGTCATCGAGGAAGCACCCTCGGCGCTGCTGGACGAAGAGACCCGCGCCCGAATCGGCCAGGCCGCCTGCGAGACTGCGAAGTCCGTCGGCTACGTCGGCGCCGGCACCGTCGAATTCATCGTCGGTGCCGACCGCCCCGACGAGTTCTTCTTCATGGAGATGAACACTCGACTGCAGGTCGAACACCCCGTCACCGAGGAGGTCACCGGGGTCGACCTCGTCGAACTCCAGCTGCGCGTCGGCGCGGGCGAAGAGCTGCCGCTGACCCAGGACGCCATCACGCTGACCGGGCACTCGATCGAAGCGAGAATCTACGCCGAGGACCCCTCGCGCGGATTCCTGCCCACCGGCGGTCGCGCCCTCGATGTCGTCTTTCCGGACGGGGAGGGCATCCGCGTCGACGCCGGGCTCGAGGCCGGGCAGACCATCGCCTCGGACTACGACCCGATGATCGCCAAGCTCATCGTCCGCGCCGATGACCGCGCCCAAGCCATCGCCCGCCTCGATTCCGCGCTCGCCGCCTCGGCGGTTCCGGGGATCGTGACGAACATCGACTTCCTGCGCACTCTCATCGGCCTGCCCGAGGTGGTCGCCGGCGAGCTCGACACCTCACTCATCGACAACCTTGGCGAGGATCAGCTGGCGCACGCTCCCAGCGAACTCCACGCGCAGCTGGCGGCGGCAGCCGTCACGGTCACGGGGGGAGCGACAGGCACGACCCTGACCGGACCGGTCACAGCCGCCGACCTGTCGGCGAATCGGTCGACCGCCTCGGCGTGGGCAGGACCCAGCTCCTGGCGCACCTCACGTCCGGGCTTCCGCCCCACGGTCACCCTGGCCACCGGAGGACAGCCGAGCGCGGTCGAGGCTCGCGCGGGAGCCGCCGACGTCGATGACGACGGACTGTGGCATGTCACGCTCGACGGGATTCAGCACACGGCGCGGATCTTCTCCGATGCCAGTGACCGCAGCATCTGGGTGAGCACCGACACCGGAATTCACGTCTTCACCCGGCCATTGGCCGATTCGTCGCTGACACCGGGACTCGAAGGCGCCGAGGTGCTCGCACCGATGCCCGGCTCCGTCGTCGATATCAAGGTCGAGACCGGGGACTCAGTGGAACAGGGAGACCCGATCGTCGTCGTCGAAGCGATGAAGATGGAACACGTGCTCACCGCGCCCGCAGCCGGAATCGTCACCGTCACCGCTGTCGAAGGCGCCCAAGTCGCCCTCGACGAGGTGCTCGCCACAGTCGTCGACGAAGCCGCCGCCGAGGCCGTCGACTAGTCACCAGCCACTCACACCACAACCACGCCACAAGCGGGGAGGAAACAATGGAAACCTTTGTTCCGGGCATGCTGCCCGAAGAATACGAAGACCTGCGCCAAGGTGTCGCGAAGTTCGCCGACGAAGAGGTCGCACCCGTCTCAGCCGAACTCGACGCCAAGCACGAGTTCCCCTACGACCTCGTTGCGAAGATGGGCGAGATGGGGCTCTTCGGCCTGCCCTTCGACGAAGAGTACGGCGGCATGGGCGGCGACTACTTCGCCCTGTGCCTGGCCATCGAAGAACTCGGCCGGGTCAACCAGTCCCTGGCCATTACGCTCGAGGCCGGGGTCTCGCTCGGAGCGATGCCGATCTACCGCTTCGGCACCGAAGAGCAGAAGAAGGAATGGCTGCCGAAGCTCACCGACGCCTCGGGCCTGGCCGCGTTCGGCCTGACCGAACCCGAGGCCGGCTCCGACGCCGGCGGCACCCGGACCAAGGCCACGCTGGAGAGCGGGACTTGGACGATCAACGGCAGCAAGTGCTTCATCACGAACTCCGGCACCGACATCACCCGCCTGGTCACCGCCACCGCCGTGACCGGAACCCGAACCTCTGGTTCGGGCCGCGAAGTGCCGGAGATCTCGACGATCATGATCCCGACCGGCACCCCTGGCTTCACCGCCGAACCGGCCTATGACAAGGTCGGCTGGAACTCCTCGGACACGCACCCGCTCACCTTCGACAACGTGCAGGTGCCCGAAGAGAACCTGCTCGGCGAACGCGGACGCGGCTACGCGAACTTCCTGCGCATCCTCGACGAGGGCCGCATCGCCGTCGGCGCCCTGTCCGTCGGCGCCGCCCAGGGCTGTGTCGACGAATCCGTGAAGTACGCGAAGGAGCGCCAAGCCTTCGGCAAGCCGATTGCCGACTTCCAGGGCATCTCCTTCAAGATCGCCCGCATGGAAGCTCGCGTCGTCGCAGCCCGGTCGGCGTACTACCTCGCGGCTTCGCGGATGCTCGCGGGACTCCCGTTCAAGAAGGAAGCCGCCGTTGCGAAGATGATCGCCGGCGAAGCAGCCATGGACAATGCGCGCGACGCCACCCAGATCCACGGCGGCTACGGCTTCATGAACGAATACCTCGTCGCCCGCCACTACCGCGACTCGAAGATCCTCGAAGTCGGCGAAGGCACCACCGAGGTCCAGCTCATGCTCATCGCCCGCGAACTCGGACTCTGAGCTCAGTTCATCGCCTGTCTCAGGTGTGGGTGCCGACCTCCCGTCGGTCACCCGACCGAGCTTGAGCACCATCATCGCCCGCCGAGGCGGCGCCTCACCTGTCTACGGACGTGCGGGGCCGCCTCGGCGGGCGATATTCTTATCCGACATCACCGTGAGGTGAGACGGCGACCGAAGGGGAAGTGGGAGCACATGGATCTCAGCATGGTGGCATCGGTGGCGACGACGACGTGGATCGTCGTTGAATACATCGTGAAGATCATCGCGGTCGGTGTGGTGCCGGAGAACCGTCGCCCGTCATCGTCATCGGCGTGGCTGCTGCTCATCCTGTTCGTGCCGGTCGTCGGCATTCCCGCATTCCTGCTGCTCGGCAGCCCGTATATCGATCAGCGCCGGGCGCGGATCCAGGCCGAAGCGAACGAACTCATGCACAAAGGTGCCGACGACCTGCCGGACGTGCCGCCATCTCTGGTCGCAAAGCCCGAATTCGTCTCCGTCGCCCATCTGGGACGGGCACTGACCGCACTGCCGATGGTCACCGGCGACAGCCACGGGGTGATCTCGGACTACGAGGACTCGATCGAACGGATGGCCGAACTCGTCGACGGGGCACACGAATACGTCCACGTCGAGATCTACATCATGGCGTGGGACTCGACGACGGACGTCTTCTTCCGGGCGCTCGAGCGAGCGTCGGCACGCGGGGTCGAAGTCCGTGTCCTCTTCGACCATATCGGGTCTCGGAAGTATCCGGGATTCCACCGGCTCGGCAAGCGACTGAACGCCGCCGGCATCGAATGGCACCTGATGCTGCCGTTCATTCCATGGCGCGGCAAGGCCCGGCGCATCGATCTGCGCAACCACCGCAAGCTGCTCGTCATCGACGGCAAGCGGGCGATGATGGGTTCGCAGAACATGATCGATTCGAGCTACCTCAACAGGAAGAACTCCCAGATCGGGCGGACCTGGCACGACATCATGGTCGAGCTCTCCGGCCCCATCGTCGCCGGAATCGAAGCTGTGTTCTCCACCGACTGGTATTCCGAATCGGGACAGGCGCTGGGCATCCGCCCGTACGAGCGCGACACCAACGAGCCCGAAGTCGGCGGGGCGACGAGTGCGATGCAGCTGGTTCCCTCGGGACCCGGGTTCACGACCGCTCCGAACCTCAAGGTCTTCACCTCGATGATGTACCTGGCGCAGAAGCGTCTGGCCATCGTCAGCCCCTACTTCGTCCCCGACGAATCGCTGCAGGCTGCCGTGGAGACCGCGGCCAGGCGAGGGGTCGACGTCGAGCTCTACGTCAGCGAGCAGGCGGACCAATACATGGTCGACCGGGCACAGTCGTCCTACTACCGGTCGCTGCTCGAAGCGGGGGTGCGGATCTTCCTGTACCCGAAACCCGCCGTGCTGCACACGAAGTGCTTCATCGTCGACGACCTCTACGCCGTGATGGGCTCATCGAACATGGACATGCGCTCGTTCGGTCTCAACTACGAGATCAGCCTGCTGACCACCGGCGGCGACCTGGTCGACGACATCGTCGACGTCGTCGCCGACTACCAGGACGTCAGCCGCGAACTCACCCTGGAGGAATGGGAGAAGCGGCCGTGGCCCCGTCGGTACATGGAGTCCGTCATGCGCCTGACCTCTTCGCTGCAGTAGCCGGGCCGGGGGAAGGCTGCTTCGCCGAGAAACGGGCTGATCAGTCGTCTCGATCGCTCGTCTGATCTCGGCGAAGATGCGAGGCCTGAAGAGGTCGCCGAAGCTCAGGTTGAAGACTTTGAAACCGGCATTGAGAAGATCCATATTGCGCTGATGACTCAATTTGGCCGCCTCATCGGGGCCGTGAGGGTTGAGATAGAACTTGCCGAGACCGTGGACTTCCACTGCGACAGCAGCGAACTTGTGCCGAAAGTCATTGCGTCCGATGAACTTTCCCGACTCTGCGAAGGTGTCGACCTGCGGGACCATTCCGGTGATTCCGAAGCGATGGAACTTGACCGCACAGACCGCCTCGGCTGGAGATTCATATTCGGCGCTCGAGAGATCAACGGCCAAGAGGGCTCTTCGGCGTCCGCGTTGCCCTTTCACCAGCAGATCGGTGATGTCTGCCCGGCCCACCTCTCCCGAACGGAGTGCTTGAGAGATGAGCGGGACGGAAACCTCGAGCGAACGGTCCAGAGCAAAGTCAGCCAGAGTCCTGGTCAGAACAGTGACCGGATAGGCGAACGCGGATGAGACCTGTTCCGGTGGAAGTCTGCGCGAGTAGATGAACACACCATCGTAATTGCGGGTAGGGGAGTCCCTGGAGATCTCGACTTTCGACGATTCGAGAACGGCTGGGTCAAGACGGTGGATGAGCGCAGCCGAAACATGGGAGAACACATCACCAGGCAGAAGCTCATCGAGGCGGCATGCGATCTTGACCCGGAGCTCCTCGGCTTCGTCCCGCATATCTCCGAAGGTTTTTGGGAACGAAGTGTCGCGAGATGTCGATAGACCGCGGATGGGTCCGTGATGGTCAGCATCACACGACTTGCGGATCACGTAGTGACCCTTCCTGACGAGGCGCAGGCAGCATCGCTTCGCTTCGGCCAGCTGTCTGCGGGACATGCCGAGTCCACGGAGCTGCTTCGTCGTCAGCACTTGGAGCATCTATCAAGGATGACTCCAAAGATGCACAAATGCAAGCAAGTGATACTAAATGTTATGTAGTGTGGGCACTGGCTCCATCGATAAACGGGCTGAGTGTCGAGAAACGCATGTGCACGGTATGTGTCAACTTGTTTGAGA
>NZ_JBQDYQ010000069.1:0-12967 GCF_052105255.1 Brevibacterium sp. | reverse complement strand
CGCCCCGGGCGAGGCGACATACGCGGCGACCAAACACGGAGTGCTCGGCTACCTCGAGGCCGTGCGCACGGAGAAGTGCGGTACTGGGGTGCACTTCACCGCCGTCATCCCCGCCGTCGTCGACACCGTCCTGGCCGCGGGGATCGGCACCGGTGCGGGCCCACTGCTGCGTCCCGACGATGTCGCGGCCGCAGCCGTCCGTGCGGTCGCCCGGCCCCGTTTCGAGATCACCGTGCCCGGCTTCATCGCTCCCGTGACCCGCCTGGCCGATCTCCTGCCGCAGCCGGTCAGGGACCGCATCTTCGTGGCCATGGTGCCCGACCAGGTCGCGCAGGTGCGGGCCGATGCTCGCGCCGGCTACGAGGAGGTTGCGTTCACGACCTCCCGCGCGGGGCGCGGTCAGGGGTGGGCCGCCTCGGCGGAATAGTTCTCCCGAGCTATCCGTTGTGCGGAGGTGTGGGCCATCTGAGGCCCGGACATTCGACGAATGGAGGAAAGCTTGACCACGCGGAAGCAGATTCCCGGAACCGACCTGTCCATCTTCCCGATCAATCTCGGCACGAACACCTTCGGGTGGACGGCCGATGAGGCGCAGTCCCATGCCGTCCTCGACGCCTTCGTGGCCGGCGGCGGCAATTTCCTCGATACCGCCGAGTCTTACCCTGCGTGGGTGCCCGGCAACACCGGCCGCGAATCCGAGACCATCATCGGCACCTGGTTGGCCTCGCGGGGCAACCGCGATGACGTCGTCATCGCCACGAAGGTCGGCGACCATCCCGAGCACAAGACGCAGGATCCCGAATACATCCGCACCGCCATCGACGCCTCGCTTGAGCGTCTGCAGACCGATCACGTCGACCTCTACTACGCCCACCGCGACGATGAGGTGACCCCCATCGCCGAGGTGGCCCGCGTCTTCGATGAGATCGTCCGTTCCGGTAAGGCCAAGCACATCGCGGTGTCGAACTATTCGCCGGCGCGTCTGGCTGCGTGGTTCGCAGCGGCTGAAGACGAAGGGCTGGTCAAGCCGGTCGCGATCCAGCCGCAGTACAGCCTCGTCTATCGGCGGGAGTTCGAGACGGATCTGCGCCCAATCGCCGAGCGGCGGGATCTCGCGGTGTTCTCGTACTTCAGCCTTGCCGCCGGCTTCCTCACCGGCAAATACCGCACCGAAGCCGACCTCGAAGGGGCCGACCGAGGTGGCATGGTGCAGGGATATTTCAATGCCGAGGGGCTCAAGGTCGTCGACGATCTCGTCGCGATCGCCGATTCGCACAATGTTGCACCTGCGACGGTGGCGCTGTCCTGGCTGCTGGCGAAGGGCGTGACGGCACCGATCGCCTCGGCTCGCACACCTGAGCAGCTCGAGGCGGTCATGGCCGCACCCGGGCTCGAGCTCAGCGCCGACGAGGTCGACCGTCTCGACCGGGCCTCCGCGCCGTTCGCGCAGGAGGAACCCTCCTGACCTTCCCTCCCACTTACTACCTGATGGCGGCCCAGCAACCTCGCGCGCGGTTGCTGGGCCGCCGTCAGGTAGTTCTAGGGATGTCTCAGGCGACGATTTCATCCTTGGGCTCGACCGCGTGGGCGATGGTAGCGCCGATGACCGTGCCGATGGCGATGGTGAAGAACGTGGTCGCAGCCGCCAGCATGCTGCCGGCAACCCCAGTGCCGTCACCGAACTCGATCTGCGAGGCGTTGAGGAGCCCGAACGACCCTGGCGCGACGACGAGGAACGCAGGCACGAAGCTGATTCGCCAGATCGGGCCTTTCGGCAGGCGCGAGAGTACGACGGCCACCACCGATGCGGTCAAAGCGCCGGCCAGGCCACCGATGGCCGCACCGAATTCGGCACCGGTGCCCAGCTGTGCCAGTGCGGCCGCGGCGATGGTGAGGACGATCGGCACCGTGTGCTCGAGTGGGGTGTGCAGATAGATGATGAGGCCCAGCGTCGCGGCGGCCACGCCCAGGGCGGAGAGCCACCATGTCGAGGCGGTGAGCTGGGAGTTCGCAAGGGCTTCGACCCCGGTTCCGGTCGCCACAGCGGCACCGGCGACGCCGGCGATGAACATCGCCAACTGGACGGTGGCGGAGACGAGCCGCGAACTGCCGGCGGACAATGCCCCGGCGGAGATCTCGGTCAGTCCGGTGACCACGGCACTGCCGGGCAGCAGCACGGCTAGGGTGGCGACGATCGTGCGCAGGGGGCTGTCCAGCCAGTCGAGGCGGTAGCCGATGAGGATGAGCACCGCGACGATGAAGGCCGAGGTCACCGGCAGCAGCGGTCCGAGGCTGGGGTGGCGGGCATTGATGGCGAGCACTGCAGCGACGACGAGCGAACCGAGGGCGGCGAAGGCGAGGTTGACCAGTCCGGGTTCGAGCAGCAGGCACAGTCCGACGCCGATGGGCAGCGCGCCGAGGCAGGTCACCCATCCGGGCCAGCGAGCCGGAGTGCCGTAGACTTCGGCCTCGATCATGCGGCTGGCGGCCTCGACGCCGAGCCGACGCGAGCGCACGGCGTCGACGATGTCGAGCAGCTTCGCAGTTTGGTCGAACCGCAGGTCAGGACCGATGCGTTGGAACCGGGTGGGACTGCCGGGGCCGATGGTGAGGAAGAGGCCCTTGGGCAGGGCGGCAACGTTGATGGACTTCAGGCCGACCGCAGGTGCCAGCCCGGTCAGTGCGTCTTCGACATCTACCGAGGAGATCCCACCGGCGAGCAGCCCGGTCCCGATCGTCACCAGCAGCTCCTGTGCGGGGACGGTCATATCGTTTGCCTCGTGCACTCCCAGTCCCTCTCGTCTGCAGATCGGCCGACGAAGTAGAAGATACCAGCCTCTTACTACCCGACGGCGGCCCAGCAACCTGGCGCGAGGTTGCTGAGCCGCCGTCGGGTAGTAATAAGGGGAGTCAGTGAGGGGCTGGGGCGGTGATTCCGTCGGCGGGGGAGCCGACGAGAGCGGCCGCGGCGCGTTCGGCGATCATGATCGTCGGAGCGTTCGTATTCCCGGTCGGCACCAACGGCATGATCGACGCATCGGCCAACCGCAGCCCGCTCACGCCCCGGACCTCGAACGTGGCCGGGTCGACGACCGCCTCGGCGTCCGTGCCCATCCGGCAGGTTCCCGCTTGGTGATGATAGGTCACGACCGACCCGCGGACGTAGTCCTCGAGATCCTCGTCGGCCACCTCGGGGCCGGGGTGGATCTCGGTGGGCTGCCACGATGACAGCGCCTCGGCCCGACCGATCTCACGGCACTGCCTCACCGAGGCGACGAGGGCGTCGACATCGGCTTGTGCCGAGAGCACCTGCGGATCGACGACGAGCGGATCCTGCGGGTTCGGACCGCTGAGCCTGACCTCGCCACGGCTCTCGGGCCGCACCAGGCCGCCCTGCAGAGTGAAGGCTCCGCCGGGACCCGGTCCGGTCTGCGCGGCAGGGGCCGCATCTTGGGCATACATCGGCACGGAGAAGAGCAGCGGCTGAGTGTCGGGGACCGGCAGCTCCGGCCGGGACTTCGCAAAGAAGTGAACCTCGGCGGGCGCCACCTCTCCCATCGGCACCTCTCGATCGCCGGTGGCGAAGACGACCGGTGAGAGCCAATGATCCTGGAGGTTCTTGCCCACGCCCGGCAGATCGGCGACCGAGTCGATGCCGACCTCGGCAAGGTCTGCGGCGGGCCCGATGCCCGAGCGCAGGAGAAGCTCGGGCGAGGCCAGGGCACCGGCCGAGAGGATGACCTCGTCGGCGGACACGGTGCTGACCCGTCCCCGGAAATCAATCTCGAGACCGGTGACCGCGGTCCCGTCGAGGAGAAGCCGACGGGCGTGAGCGGAGGTGAGGATCGTTAGATTCTCATCGCCGAGGCGGGGCTTGAGGTAGGCACGCCAGGTGTTCAGCCGTTTGCCGTCGCGGACATTGAGTTGGATCTTTCCGATGCCTTCGACGGTGCCGGAGTTGTAGTCGTCGTTGACGGGCACGCCGGTCTGTGTGGCGGCCGTGAACATGTCCTCCTGCAGGGGGTTGCGTGCGTAGTCGACGCGCACATCCATCGGCCCGTCGGTGCCGCGGTTCTCGGTGATCTCGCCGTCATAGTTCTCGATCGCGGCGAAGACAGGTGCGACCTCGTCCCAGGACCAGCCGGGGCATCCGGATTCGACCCACTGGTCGTAGTCCCAGGCGTCACCGCGGACCCAGATGACGGCGTTGAGGGCATTCGATCCGCCGAGCACCTTCCCGCGCGGCAGATGGATCTTCCGGCCCATCGCCGCCGGCTGCGGAGTGGTGTAGTAGTCCCAGTCCTGAGTCGAATGCCAGATGAGACCGAGGTTGTTGAGATGGTCGATGTTCGGGTTCGTCTCGTCCCCGCCGGCCTCGATGAGACAGACCTTCTTCCCGGCGTCGAGGAGTCGGCGGGTGATCACGCACCCGGCCGATCCCGCTCCGACGACGATGTAGTCGAAGTCGTCGTCGGGGAGTTCGGTGGGGAAAGTCGACGGATGAGTAGTGATGTTCGCGGCCACAGTGCCTGCCTCCTGCTCGGTTGTCATGGCCACAGGCTAGTGACGCCGGTCACCGGTGAGGAATGCCTGCGGTCGAGGTGTGCACGATTCGGCAAGACGTCGGCGACGGTTGTGCGCGCATCGTCAAGTTCGGTCCCACCTCACGTCTCCGTGCTACCCGACGGCGGGGGGGGGCCCCCCCCGCCCGGGGGGGGGGGGCCCCGGCGCGGGGGGTGTGTGGGGGGGGGGGGGGGACGGGGGGGGGGGGGGCCCGCGGGGGCCGGGGGGGGGGCGCGCACCCACAGTGCGGGCCCCCCCCCCCGACCCGGGCCACCCCGGCGGGGGCTCCGCCCCCTCGCGCGGGGTTGCTGGGCCGCCGTCGGGTAGCAATTGGGGAGGTCAGGAGTCGCAGCAGGGGGAGCCGGACTCGGGCGCGGGGACGTCGAGGACGGGGGAGCGGTCGAAGAACCCTTCCGGTCGCAGCTTGAAGCCGACGGTGTCGACGGGCATGATCGGCCAGTCCTCGACCCGCGGGAAGTGGGTGAGGCCGAAGCTGTGCCAGACGACGATGTCCTCCCCGTCGACGCTGCGATCGGCCGCCGTCCAGGCCGGCAGTCCCGCATGGCCGGGGTGCTGATTCGGGAAGTCCCCGGTCGGATACCGTTCGTCCTCGTGATATTGCGAGACCCACAGTGACTTCGACGCGAACGTCGCACGCCGATGGATCGACGAATCCTCGGCTGCGAGCAGCGTCGGCGGACCCGTGGGGTGCAGTTTGTACCCGACCGGTTCGCCGAGGCGGTTCGTCGACTCCGGGTTCGTCACCACCCACGTCCGCGCCTTCGACTGATCCGCATCCCGTTGCGCAGCCAACTCGGTCGCCAGCACGGTCCGGGACCGGCTGAAGGCGTTGCCGCGCGGATTGTCGTCCGAGACCGGCAGACGCACCACGTCCTCCTCCTCGACCCGGCACGTGCCGCCGTCGAGGGCGAAGTCGAGGCGGGCGCCGAAGAGATGCTGGTGGAACGGGGCGCCGAGTCCGGGCGCGATCTCCGAGGCGAAATCGCTCGACCCGTTCGGCAGCGCCGAGGTGAAGACGACGCCGGTGGCCTTGGCCTCGAATTCGATCGTGCCGTCGAGGTAGAGGTACCAATAGAACCCGTAGTCGTAGTTGCCGACCGTGGTGAAGAACGAGACGACGAAGCGGCGATTGCGGCGGGTGTAGGCGACACCCGACCACAGGTCCGAATGCTTGGCCAGGATCGACGCGTCCTCCTCATGCATGCAGATGCCGTTCTTGATCTGCCGAGGTTCGCCGAGGTTGTTCGCCACCCACGGAGACAGATAGGTGATATCGCCGAGGCAGTCACACCCGAGCTCGAGCGAGTTCGCCCATTGCCCGACGAGGTATTCGCCGGTGTCGAAGTAGTTCTGCCACGACCGCACCGGTGACGGATCACCGTAGGGGACGACCATCTCGGCGATCGCCGCCCGATCGAGGATCGTGCGACGGCGCTCACCATCGTCGAAGGCGATGTTGTGCAGGACGAGTCCCTCACGCATGTCGAAACCGATGTCGAAGGACCACTTCTCCCATTCGATGTGGTTTCCCTCGGTGACGGTGAAGCTCGGCCCCTCCGGCTGCGTGATCGAGATCGGCTTCTGCGAAGTCCGCACGGGCCCGGTCAGCTCGAGATCCGTGTAGTTGCCGTGTTCAGTGGGCACAGGTACGTTCTCGAGGTCGAGGACCTGGTCGACGGTTCGGTTCGTGACGTCGACATAGGCGACGAGCCCGTCGATCGGATGAGCCCACGCCGAGTCCGACTCATGCTGCTGGTGGAACGCCAGCCCGCGCAGGATCCGCCGTCCCTTCTCCTCCGGGTATTCGAAGACGCCGGCCGACAACGGTGCCACCCGCACCTCTGCGACGGGCAGTCCGCGCTTCTCGAGGCTCGCCAGCCACGTCGGATCTGCGGCGAGCACTTCTTCGACGATCTCGAATTCCTCTTCCATGACGGGGAACTCGCCCTCTTCGGTGGAGTCCACTTCGGTCACGGATACGACGGCACGTCGCGTCGCCGAAACGACGATATCGTGGGCGGTGCCGGCGGACTTGTCGAGGATGAAGGCACGGAACCGGCGATCCACCTCGGCGGTGGTCCGATCCGTGCCGCGCACGGGATCGAGCAGGCCGACGTAGGCCATGCGCGCGGAGTCGGGGAAGTGCCCGGCCGAGCGCAGCACCGCGGTGACGGCTGCGATCTCGGCCTCGGTCGGCAGGGTGAAGGGGGTGGCTGTGGTCGCCTCGGCGACGGGAGCGGAGGAATGGCAGGACATGGTGCACCTTTGCAATCTGGGCCTGTGGGCTGAGTCACGCTAAAATCTACACTCGTAGGAAATAAAGTCAAGACCCGATCTGCACCGTTGTGGAGGAGCCATGCCCAAGATCGTCGACCACGACCAGCGTCGACTGGACCTCGTGCAGGCGACGCTGCGCCTGATCGTCCGCCAAGGTCTGAGTGGGGCGACGATGCGCGATATCGCGACCGAGGCGGGCTTCGCCAATGGGGTCATCAAGTCGTATTTCGGGTCGAAGGCAGACCTGTTGGCGGCCACCTATCTCTACGTCTTCGAGGCCACGAATGCCAGGGTGGCGACCTCGACGGCGGGTCTGCGCGGGCTCGATGCGCTGTGTGCCTTCGCCCATGAGGTGCTCCCGGTGACGCCGGAGCTGCATGATGAGGCCCGCGTCGTCCTGTCCTATCTCGCCGAGGTGGCCCAGAATCCCGATCATGCTCGCGCGACCGCTGAGACCATGGAGCTATGGCGGGCGTGGATCGTGGCCTGGCTCGGTGAGGCCGACGCCGATGGTCGGCTGCGGGGCGAGGTCGACATCGAATCCGAGGCCGAGGTGCTCCTGACGTATCTCCTCGGTGCGCAGACCACCGCAATCATCGGCGGGTACGGATTCGACTTCGCCGGTTTCCGTGCCCAGCTCGACTACGTCATCTCCCGCCTCGACCGGCGGAGCTGACCGGGCGAGTGAAAGGGGCCTTGCCGATGCGGGGTGACCAAATGGTCGGTAATCGGGTTCAGGGTCGTGACTGGCGCGACGGTTGGGGATAGAGTGACCGGACAACGGGCCTTCGACAAAGCGGTCGGGGCCGAGCAATCTAAGGACGACGATGTTGCTTGAAGACACCGCGAACGATTTCGAAGGCTGGCAGGGGCTGGTCTCGGACTCGTTCGTTCCGCTCGATACCGAACCCCAGCGCCGAGGCGTATTCCAGGGTCGCATCAGCGCGCGCGACTACGACTCCGTGGTGATGTCGCAGATCAACGCCCACCCGCATGCCGTCCTGCGCACTCCCGAGCTGATCGCCCGAGCCCGATCGGAATCGCACGGCTGCCCGGCCGGGACGAACTACTTCAAGGTCTCGCTGCAGCTCGACGGGCACGGTCTGCTCGTCCAGGACGGGCGAGAGATGGCCCTGGCTCCCGGGTCGCTGGCCGTCTACGACACATCGCGCCCCTATACGCTCAGCTTCGATTCGGACTTCTCGTCCTACGTCATGATGTTTCCGCAGTCGCGGGTCAACCTTCCCTCCGAAACCGTCGGTCAGCTCACCGCCACCCCGATCGGTGCCGACCATCAGCTCGGCTCGGTCGTCGCCCAGGTCATCTCCCAGGCCGGGGCCATGCTGCCGACCCTCAACCGGGCGACAGGTGTGCGGTTGGCCGGCAACGTCGTCGATCTGCTCACCACGGTGATGGCCGATGAGCTCTCGGCCACAGGCAGTGAGATCGACGAACGGCAGCGGCTGTGGGCCGAGATCACCGACTATATCGATGCTCATCTCTCGGACCCGCAGCTCACCCCCTCGACCATCGCCGCCGCCCACTTCATCTCGGTGCGCACCCTGCACCAGATCTTCGAAGGCAGCGGTGAGACCGTGGCCGGGGAGATCCGGCGGCGGCGCATCGAGAAGTGCCGACTCGACCTCGCTGACCCCGGACAGCGTCAGACTCCGGTGGCCGCCATCGGTGCCCGGTGGGGACTGAGTGATCCTGCACATTTCTCCCGGCTGTTCCGCAGCGCCGTCGGCCAGCCGCCCGCCGGGTACCGCCGCAGGACCCAGGTCGACTGAGCCGGCCCCGCCGCGGCTGCACCGCAAGGGCCGGGGTGCGGATGCGCGAATCGTCAAGAACTCTGCCTGCAAAGCCAAGACGCGACAGGCGGGCGGTGTCCACACTGGCAGTAGTCTCTTTTACTGTTAGGTGGATCACATGAGCACTCTCAGCTCGGACTCGGCCAAAGGCGGCCTGGGTTCCCCACTCGGCAATGCCGCCGAGCGGACTTCCAAGGACGTCGGGGATGCATCCGCGGCCACGGCCTCACTCGATGCCCGCCGCATCGGAATCCCCGCGCTCGTCTTCATGATCATCGCCGCCTCGGCGCCGTTGACCGTCGTCGCCGGCGGAGTCCCCAGCAACTTCGCCGTCACCGGCCTGGTCGGGATTCCGCTGTCCTTCGTCGTCCTCGGGATCATCCTCATCCTCTTCGCCATCGGCTATGCCGCGATGAGCCGCCACGTCCACAACGCCGGCGCCTTCTTCGCCTACATCTCGAAGGGGTTGGGCAAGCCCGCCGGGATGGGGGCGGCGATGACCGCGCTGGTGGCCTACAACGCCATGCAGATCGGCATCGCCGGAATGTTCGGCTTCGTCTTCTCCTCCTTCCTCGACACCCTCTTCGGCGTCTCCTGGTCCTGGTGGGTCTGCGCCCTCATCGCCTGGGTCATCGTCGGCATCATGGGAGTCCTCCGGGTCGACTTCTCCGCGAAGGTGCTCGGCATCATCGTCGGCGCGGAGTTCCTCGTCGTCATCGTCTTCGACATCATCGGACTCGCACACAGCCCCGAAGGCATCACCGGCGACGGGCTCGCGTTCGACCAGCTGTTCGCCCCCGGGGTCGGCGCGGCCCTGGCATTCTCGATCGCGGCTTTCATGGGCTTCGAATCCGGGGCCATCTACAACGAGGAGGTCAAAGACCCTCGTCGCACGGCCGGTCGGGCCACCGTCATCGCCGTGAGTATCATCGCGGTGTTCTATGCGTTCTCCGCCTGGGCGATGGTCATCGGCGAAGGAGCCTCGCAGGTCATCGGCCGCTCCCAGGAATTCGGACCCGACCTCATGTTCGTATTCCTCGGCGAACACGCCCCGGTGTGGTTCGTCGACCTCGGCAACCTGCTGTTCCTCACCTCGCTGCTGGCCGCACTCGTGGCCTTCCACAACATCGTCGCCCGCTACGTCTTCGCCCTCGGCCGGGACCGGGTCCTTCCCCAGTCGCTGGCCAGGACCTCACGACGCACCGGCGCGCCGGTGGCCGGCTCCCTCACCCAGTCGGCGCTGGCACTCGTCATCATCCTCGTCTTCGCCGTGGTCGGCTCCGGCAGCGATGACCCGCTGTTCCCCGTCGTCACCCTCTTCACCTGGCTGACGAACATGGGTGCCTTCGGGCTCGTCCTGCTCATGGCGCTGACCGCGCTCGCCGTCGTCGGCTTCCTGCGCACGAAGTCGGGGGAGTATTCGCTGTGGACCCGCGTCATCGCCCCCGGCCTGTCTGCGGTCGGACTGCTCGCCCTGTTCGTCGCCATCGTCATCAACTTCAATGTTCTCATCGGTGCAGAGGGCACCTCGGTGCTGTCCTGGCTGCTGCCGGCCATCGTTCTCGTCCCCGGGCTCATCGGCACGATCTGGGCCATCGTCCTCCGCTCGTCCGCGCCGCACCTCTATGCAGGAATCGGTTCGGGTGGTTCCCTGGGATGACGTAAGCGTTCCGACCGCCCGAAACAGCCGTACACACCGCCGGAAAATGACCACACCAACCGCCGCCGACCACCCGGTCGCCGATCAAAGGAGCACCATGACCGCCGAGGCAACCGCCACCGAAATGACCACCACCGCTGGCATTCTCGCCGCCATCGTCGACCCCGCCGGACGCGAGATCCACGATCCCGCCACCGGCGAGGTCGTCGGCCGCACTCACGAAGGCACACCGGCAGAGATCGACGCTGCCGTGGCCGCCGCAAGCAAGGCCCAGTCGGCGTGGGCCGCGCGCACCTCCCAGGAGCG
Source organism: Brevibacterium sp. (assembly GCF_052105255.1). Lineage (NCBI taxonomy): Bacteria > Bacillati > Actinomycetota > Actinomycetes > Micrococcales > Brevibacteriaceae > Brevibacterium > Brevibacterium sp. The sequence continues at coordinate 2,329 of NZ_JBQDYQ010000069.1, read as the reverse complement.
CAGCGACCTGCTGGGCAAAGCCGCCGACGCCATCGAAGCCTCCGCCGAGGCGCTCGCCGAACTGCTCTCACGCGAGCAGGGCAAACCGCTCAACGGGCCCAACGCCCGTTTCGAAGTCGGCGCCTGCGCGGCCTGGCTGCGTGCGAACGCTGCTTTCGAGCTCGAACCCGACGTTCTCGTCGATGACGGTGAGACCCACGCCGAACTCCACTACCGTCCCGTCGGCGTCGTCGGAGCCGTCGGGCCCTGGAACTGGCCGATGATGATCTCCGTCTGGCAGTTCGCTCCCTCACTGAAGATGGGCAACACCGTCGTCCTCAAGCCCTCGGAGTACACACCGCTGTCCGTGCAGGCGCTGGTGGCCGTGGTCAACCAGGTGCTGCCGGCCGACGTGCTCTCCGTCGTCCCCGGTGATGGTTCTGTGGGCGCGGCGCTGACCAGCCACGCAGACGTCGACAAGATCATGTTCACCGGGTCGACGAAGACCGGACAGGCGATCATGCGCACCGCCGCCGACAACCTCGCTCGCATCACTCTCGAACTCGGCGGCAATGACGCAGGCATCGTCCTCGAGGATGCCGATCCCGCCCAGATCGCGGGAGACCTCTTCTGGGGCGCGTTCATCAACACCGGACAGACATGTGCGGCGATGAAGCGGCTCTACGTGCCCGAATCCCTTTACGACCAGGTGTGCCAGGCCCTCGTCGAGGTGGCCGGACAGTCTCCGATGGGCGTGGGCTTGGACGAGGAGAACGTCCTCGGCCCGTTGCAGAACAAGCAGCAGTATGACATCGTCGCTCGCCTCGTCGACGCGGCCAAGGACGAGGGAGCGCGCGTGCTCATGGGAGGCGACCCCGTTTCCGACCAGCCCGGCTACTTCTACCCGACGACTCTGGTCGCTGACATCGACAACGACAATGCGCTGGTGGCCGAGGAGCAGTTCGGACCGGTGCTGCCGATCATCAAGTACACCGATCTCGACCAGGCCATTGAGTGGGCCAACGAGCTCGAAGTCGGTCTCGGGTCCTCGGTGTGGGGCACGGACCTCGACGCCTGCCGGCAGGTTGCGGCTCGCCTCGAGGCGGGGACCACGTGGATCAACAAGCACGGTGCCGTCGATCCCCGCGTGCCCTTCGGTGGGGTGAAGAAGTCCGGCTTCGGCCTCGAATTCGGTCTCGAGGGGCTCAAGCACGTCAGCGTCCCCCATGTCATCTCCTGGTAATTACTACCCGACGGCGGCCCAGCAACCTCGCGCGCGGTAGCTGGGCCGCCGTCAGGTAGCACGGAGGGTCTTCTCCAGCTTTGGGCCCTTAGCTGATCGTTGCCCCGTGGAGGATGAACGGGTCAAAGACCGGGGCCGCCTCGGCGAGGTGGCAGGGGTCGATTCCGACGATTCTGCGGCCGGCATGTTCGAAAGTGGCATGGCGGTGATCGACGTCGAGTCTGATCTGCTGTTGGATCCGGGATTCGGCCGACCACCGGCTGCGGTTCCAATCGAACGCACTCGAATGGCCATGGACCTGATTGAACGGCATTTCGGTCCCGAGCCGCGGCCAGGAAGGATAAACTTCCGTCCCGGCGGCTGCCCATACCGGACCGGCGTTGTCGTCATCGACACCGAGGAGCATCGTCCCGGGATGCCAGAGTGCTCCATCGTCGGCGGCTTCCTTCAACGCCGCCACCGTCGCCTCGGCACTGTCGGGGGCTCCGAGCCCATGGCGCCAGAAGCCAGTCGTCAGGCCGGCATGGGTGATCAGCCACTCCTCGCCTGAGCCGTCGATGACGGCCGCCGCCGGTCTGAGACGACCATCTGCCCACCAATCCCGCAGCTGCGTCTGGGCGGCCTCGTCGATGGTTTCATTCCAACCGAAGATTGGTCGGTCGACGTAGAGCTGCTCGTGATTGCCCACGATCTGAGTCCACACGCCTCGTTCCAGAAAGTCGGCGACGAGGCCGACGACCTCAGCGGATGCCGGGCCACGGTGGACCAGGTCGCCCACTTGGACGACATGGAGGTCCTGCGGCCACTCGATCGCGGATCCGAACCGTACACCGAGCTCTCCAAGGAGATGGGCGAGCGGCCCGAAATGGCCGCCGACGTCTCCGATTACGGCGATTCGGGTGTGGGCATTCATGGTCTCAACCTGTCTGCGCGTCGACGGCGTCGCTGTGAGAGGAAGAGGCGCCGCGCGTTGCGGCTAGCCGAACGGCGGTGCTGGTTGAAAGATCCATACCCACAGTCTCTCTTTCCGCACCAACTTTGCGCTTCCAGGACTACCCGACGGGGGCCCAGCAACCTCGCGCGAGGTTGCTGGGCCCCCGTCAGGTA
>NZ_JBQDYQ010000068.1:6436-12984 GCF_052105255.1 Brevibacterium sp. | reverse complement strand
TGGCCGAGTTCGTGCAGCGCAATCGAGATCGAGATGCCGATGAGGAACAGGATGATCCCGACGATGTAGAGCACAACGGTCATCGGCGGCCCCTGTTCTGTTCGGCGACGTCGGCGCGAGCGAAGTCCCTGGCCCACGCGTCGGCGGCCAGCACGGTCTCCACCGTGTGTTCGGCCGCAGGTTCGTGGGCGGCCAGGGCTCGGGCCAGACCTCTGTCGATTCCGGTGAAGGCGATGTCACCGGCGATGAACGCGGCGACGAGTTCCTCATTGGCGGCGTTGAGCACCGCGGGGTAGCTGCGCCCCTTCTTGCCGGCGTCGATGGCCAGGCCGACCGCGGGAAAGGCGAGATGGTTGACCGGTTCGAACGACCAGTGCATGGGCTGGCCCCAATTGTGCGGCACGGCGCCCGAGGTCAGTCGCTTCGTCGTTCCGTCGTCCTGGGTGCCCAGAGCATAGGAGATCGGCAGGCGCATATCCGGTGGGGAGATCTGCGCGATCGTCGAGGCATCGCGGAACTCGACCATCGAATGGATCTGCGACTGCGGATGCACGACGACTTCGATGTGATCGAAGTCGATGTCGAAGAGCAGGTGGGCTTCGATGACTTCGAGGCCCTTGTTGACCAGGGTCGCCGAGTTGAGGGTGATCATCGACCCCATCGACCATGTGGGATGGTTGAGCGCCTGGGCGGGAGTGACCCGACGCAGGGCATCGCGGGTCATTCCGCGGAACGGTCCGCCCGAAGCGGTGATGATGAGCTTGCTGACTTCACCGTGCGTGCCGGCGCGCAGCGCCTGGGCGATGGCGGAGTGCTCACTGTCGACCGGCACCAGCCGGGCCCCGGAGGCACGAGCGGCGTCGAGGACGATGGACCCGCCGATGATGAGGGACTCTTTGTTCGCCAGGGCCACGTCCGTGCCGCGTTCGAGGGCGGCCAGGGTCGCTCCGAGACCGGCGGCACCGGTGATCGCATTGAGGACCATGTCCGCGGTCAAGCTTGCGACCGCCTCGGCGGCGTCAACACCTAAGTGGATGGCGTCGACGGGATCGGCAATCCCCCGCTCGGCAGCCAACTCGGTCAGTCGCGCACGCACCTCGGTCTCTCCTCCGGCGGGAGGAGTGGTGAGCCCGATGACGGGAACGTGGAAATCGAGGGCCTGCTCGATCAGAAGGTCGAGCTGGGAACCGGCGGCCAAGCCGACGATCGCGTGCTCGTCCCGGTGTTCGGCAAGGACATCAAGGGCCTGGGTGCCGACCGAACCGGTTGAGCCGACTACAATGAAACCACGTTTACTCACGCCAACCGATGATGCCAAAGTTCTCTGGGAAATGACTCGACACGTTCTCGTGTGTCACTTCGATCTCCGCCCAGGGAGCCGCGGAAATCTTGTGGTTCGGATGCGCCGGTTGTCCACCGCGCTCCGGTGAAACAGTGAGTGAGAAGAATCAATGGCGAAAGAGATGGATATGAGCAAGACGCTGAGCCCCGACGACATTCTTGGACTGGATTCGGTCTTCGAATCCGATGACCTCGAATTCGCATCGATCGTGAAGAAATGGCTGGACGAGAACGTCCGGGAGAAGATCGGCGACTATTTCCTCGACGCCACCATCCCCGCTCGGGAACTGGCCGAAGGACTCGGCGAGCTCGGTCTGCTCGGCATGCACCTCGACGGCTACGGCTGCGGCGGATCGACGGCGACTCAGTACGGACTCGCCTGCCGGGAGCTCGAAGCCGTCGACTCCGGTCTGCGGTCGCTGGTGTCCGTGCAGGGGTCGCTGGCGATGTTCGCCATCCACCACTGGGGATCGGAAGCGCAGAAAGAAGAATGGCTGCCGAAGATGGCCGCCGGCAAGGCCATCGGCTGCTTCGGTCTGACCGAACCCGATGTCGGCTCCGACCCGTCGGGGATGAAGACGACCGCGAAGAAGGACGGATCCGATTGGATCCTCAACGGCGCGAAGATGTGGATCACGAACTCCCCGGTCTCCGATGTCATGGTCGTATGGGCCAAGACCGAAGAGGTCGACGACAAGGGCAATAACGTCGTCCGCGGCTTCGTCGTCCCCTCGAACACCGAGGGTGTGCAGACCCCGGAGATCCACCGCAAGATCTCGCTGCGTGCGTCGATCACAGGTGAGATCGTCCTCGACAACGTCCGCCTGCCCGAGGATGCGATGCTGCCGAAGGCCAAGGGACTCAAGGGGCCCCTGTCCTGCCTGTCCGAGGCCCGCTACGGAATCGTCTTCGGTGTCACCGGTGCCGCCCGCGACGCGCTGCTCTCCGCTCTGGAGTACACCGGCACCCGTGTGCAGTTCGATCGCCCGCTGGCGTCGTTCCAGATCACTCAGCAGAAGCTGGCGAAGGCCTTCGGCCAGTACTCGCAGATCACTCTGCTCGCCGCTCACCTGGGCAAGCTCAAGGACTCCTCGAAAGGTGTCCGTCCGGAGCAGATCAGCCTGGGCAAGATGGTCAACGTCGACACCGCGATGAATGTCTGCCGTGACCTGCGCGCCCTGTTCGGCGGGTCGGGCATCACGAGCGAATACCCGCCGCTGCGTCACGCGGTCAACCTCGAGACCGTGCTCACCTACGAAGGAACGCACGAGGTGCACCAGCTGACTCTGGGTCGAACGATGACCGGAATCAACGCCTTCGCGAACTGAGCCTCAACTCCAGGGGTGGGCCGGGGTACCGGCGGCACCCACCCACCGACTGGCTCAAAGTGCAGGCGCCCCGCGCACAGCCCTAATGCACTACACGGACACTTTGAGCCAGTCGGTACGCAGCCGGCCGTTGTCAGTTCCAGTGGCCCCGGCGCAGTTCGAGCACGGCCGTGTGGTCGTCCTCGCCGAGGTGGCTCTGGGCTTCCAGCCCCCGCTCGGCAGCGAGGCCGGTGGCCTCGGCAGCCTGATCCCGCCCGAGTTCGATGAGCAGCACACCGTCCGCTGCCAGCCAGTCGAGTGATTCCGTGATGAGTCGGCGGACAAGGTCGAGTCCGTCGGACCCGCCGAACAGAGCGGTGCGCGGTTCGAAGTCGAGGGCCTCATGAGGCAGAAAATCGGCCGCAGTTTCAGGAACGTAGGGTGGGACGGCCGCGATCACCGAGATCGACTGGTGCAGTGAGTCGGGCAGTCCATGCAGGCAGTCGAGGACATGCCCCGCCACGGTGGTGCCGGACTCCAGTGCCGGCACTGATTCGCCTGCCCGACCGAACTCCCCCGTGTGAACACAGCTTTCGGCGTTTCCGACAGCACAACCCACAACCTCCGCCTGTGCATCACCGAGGTGAATATCGACCCCCGGCACCGACGCTGCCACCACCGAGACGACCGGTCCGACCCCGCAGAACGCTTCGAGCACAACAGGTCGCGCTGCCGCGACGCCGGCTTCTGCTTCTGCCCCGATCCCTCGAGAGTCCGTCACCGGCCTGTTCCCTCGTGAATCCACCAGCCGCTGAACCGTGGACACCGCGTGCGCGGCGAGCAGAGCCGTTCGCTGCCGTGGCACGAACACTCCGGGCTCAACGCTCAGTCGCAAGCCCGCAAAATCGACCCAACCGACGATCTGCTCGAGGGGTTCGCCGGCAACGCGACGAGCCACCAGCTCAGCCAGTCTCGGCACAGCATGAGCGCCAGCAGGCCCGTCGCCAGCAGGCCCGTCGACCTTGGGCGAGTCGACAGCAGACGCGGTCGCTGTCTCCAGCAGGATCGCCGCTTCGTCTTCGGCGAAGACACAGCCGGCCGCCCGCAGGGCAGCAACCGTCTGGGCAGCAATCGACTCAGCCGAGCGCAGATCAGCAGAAGCCGGACCGTCGACACCATCATCAGCGTCGAAGCCCCCAGACGTCCGGGGCTCAGGAGGCAGAGAGGACCTCGGTGCGATACCAGTCGAGGCTCGAAGCCGCCTCAATATCACCGTCATCAGTGAGCACCAGCGTGCGCTGCGGGTCGAGCGGCACCACGGCGGCGAATTCGACGCGGGAGTCGCGCATCGCCTGGTCGAGGTTCGCGGTCTCAGCCCCGATCGTCACGCCGACGCCTTCGAAGCGCGAACGGGTGACCCGCACGGAGGCACGCCCCGGCTCGATCGGTGCGTCTTCGATGGCGTGGAGAACCACCAAGTCTGCGGCAGAGTCAGACGCAGCCCCTGCCCGCAGATCCACGACGAGCCCGATCCGGGCGGCCGCAAGAGCACCGAGTGCCCGAACCAACGGCGGGGCATCCTCGGCGAAGGTGAGCCGGGCTCCGGATTCGGGAACCACACCCATGGCCCGCAGCACTCCGGCGAGCTTCGAACTGCGGTCGAGCACCTCGGCGCGGTCGAGCTCGACGGGGACGGACAGGGCCTTGATCAGGCGGGGATCGGTGACTTCACGACCGTCGACGAGCGGTTTCTCCGGTGCCGGACCGGTCAGCACGATGTCCTCGGCCCGGCCCATCGCGATCGGGAAGTCGAGGAGTTCGTACACCGGGTTGAGCGTGCCGGGATCGGTCGCGGTCGGAACCGCGAAGTAGTGGAAATCAGTCAACGGAGGCCATCACTTCGACGACACGGTCGATGAACGCATCGACCTGGTCCTCGTTGTACGCCTTCTTGCCTTTCGCGGTCTTGAACAGCACACGGCGAACCTGGTCGACGCTCATCGCCACGCCCTGCGTGAAGTACGAGTTGACCTTGTCGCACATGTCGTCGACCTGGGTGATGTCGTAGCCGATGACTCCGGGAGGCGGGTTGTCGAAGCGCTCCCCGGGCTCACGGACGAGGCGTCCCCGCAGGGACGCGGCCACACGGGTGAGTTCGGAGACCCAGGCGTCCTGACCGGACTGCGCGATGAGGCGGTCGCGGGCCTGCTTGGCGAATGCGTCTTCGAGACGATCGAGCGCGGCATCGACGACGGCGACGTGATAGCCCTTGCGGACGAGGTCGAACCCGACCGTGCGCACCGCCCGGGAGTCGAGGTCGCCGGGTTGCGGCGTCGGCCGTTCGAAGGACTCACGTGCACGTTTGAAGAAGCTGTCGACCTGCTTGGGGTCGTATCCGTTCTTCCATCCGGACATTCGAGGGAAAGTCGTGTCCGCCATGTCTCCTCCAGAAGCGAGTGGCTGTGGTGTTTCCACCATGATAGATGGAAGCCGCAGAAATTGCGTGGCCACGCTCGGCGGGTGCCGATCCGAGCATCGATCAGTCGGCTGCGGCCAGCTGTCCGCAGGCGCCGTCGATATCGGAGCCGCGGGTATCGCGGATCGTCGTCGGAATGCCATGATCGATGAGGCGGTGGACGAATTCGTCGGCGACGTCCGGGTCGGAGGCTGTCCACACCGACCCCGGGGTCGGGTTGAGCGGGATCGGGTTGACGTGGACCCAGCCGCGTCCGCGGGCGTTGAGCTTCTTCGCCAGCAGTTCCGCACGCCAGGCGTGGTCGTTCATGTCCTTGATGAGCGCGTATTCGATGCTCACCCGCCGTCCGGTCACCTGGTAGTAGTTATAGGCGGCGTCGATGGCCTCGTCGGCCTTCCACCGCGTGTTGACCGGGATCATCTCATCACGCAGCTCGTCGTCGGGTGCGTGCAGGCTGAGCGCGAAGGTGACCGGGATGTCCTCGGCGGCGAGTTTGTTGATGCCGGGCACGAGTCCGACCGTGGAGATCGTGATCCGCCTGGCCGACATGCCCAGCCCTTCGGGGCTCGGTTCGACGAACCGGCGCACCGCGTTCATCACACGCTTGTAGTTGGCCAGGGGTTCGCCCATGCCCATGAACACGATGTTCGAGACCCGTTCGGGTCCCTTCGCCGAGGCGGCCGTCGCCTCCGGGTCGAATGCGGACTCCCCCGCCGCATCGTCATCGTCGGCTTCCGCACCGAGCGCGGTCTCGCCGGCACCGGGCATATCCGACGTCGGAGCTTCGGAGAGTTCGCCGGCGGCGATGACCTGGTTGGCCCGGACGACCTGCTCGACGATCTCGGCCGTGGACATGTTCCTGGTCAGGCCCTGCTGGCCGGTGGCGCAGAACGGGCAGTTCATTCCGCAGCCGCACTGGCTGGACACGCACAGGGTGACGCGGTTGCGGTAGCGCATGAGCACGGATTCGACGAGAGCGCCGTCGAAGAGCCGCCACAGAAATTTGATGGTGTCGCCGTTCTCGGTGCGCAGTCGGCGCACCTCGGTGAGCAGGTGCGGGAAGAACCGTTCCTGGATCTCTGCCCGCTTGTCCTTGGGCAGGTCCGTCATCGCCTCGGTGTCGGTGACGTAGTGGCTGAAGTAATGGGTGGAGATCTGCTTGGCCCGGAAGGCGGGCAACCCCATCTCCGTGACAGCGGCGATGCGTTCGTCCATCGTCATATCGGCCAGATGCTGAGGCGGCTGCTTGACGCGTGCGGACTTGAAGTTGAGAAGGGGACGGCCATCGCGCATCGGGGTCTTCGATGTCGTGCCGTCGGCATGTTCGACGACGGGCCTGGTCTGCCTTCTGCCTGTTTGAGAACTCACACGGCCATTGTCTCATGTTCGCCGCGCGCCTGTCGTGTGCGAGCCGCCACGTCGGG
>NZ_JBQDYQ010000068.1:3605-6336 GCF_052105255.1 Brevibacterium sp. | reverse complement strand
CGGCCATTGTCTCATGTTCGCCGCGCGCCTGTCGTGTGCGAGCCGCCACGTCGGGCGGTCGGCTCGGAATGGTCGGTTCACGCGGTGTCGATCAGCCGCCTCGGCGATCAGCTCAGAGGTAGCCGGGCAGGACTGAGAAGAGGACGAGCGCGACAGGGGCGGTCGGCAGGATCGAGTCGAGGCGGTCCATCACACCGCCGTGGCCGGGCAGCAGGGTGCCCATGTCCTTGAGTTCGAGGTCGCGCTTGATCATCGATTCGCTGAAGTCGCCGAGGGTGGCGAAAGCGGGAATGACCGCGCCGATGACGAGCCCGGTCCAGAACGGGGCGCCGACGACCGTGATCGCCAGGACCGTTGCGACCGCTGCGGCGAAGACGGTGGAGCCGAGGTAGCCCTCCCAGGACTTCTTCGGGGAGATCCGCGGGGCGATGGGGTGTCTGCCCCACAGCACGCCGAAGACATAGCCGCCGGTGTCGGAGGCGACGACGGCGGCGAGGAAGATGATGACGTAGAAGTTGCCGTCCGGCTGGGTGAGGATGTAGACGATGAAGCAGGCCATGAGGCCGACGTAGGTGAGAGCGAAGAGGGAGAGCGAGACGTCTTTGACTGCGTTCTTCCGGCGCTCGACCATCGTGAAGAGCATGACTGCTCCGGCGCTGGCGGCGAAGGTGACCCACAGTGCTTCACGGCCGCCGATGAAGGTGGCGACGACCATGCAGGCGGCCGACACCATGGTGGGTACGCGGGAGACCAGGGAGCCGGACCGTGACAGGGCGTTCGCCAGCTCCCACATGGCGGCGACGATGCCGACGAGGACGATGAAGAGGAAGGAGATCGGCAGGAAGATCAGGGACGCGAGAACCACGCCGCCGATGAGCAGTCCCATGCCGATCGCGGCCGGCAGGTTCCGCCCGGCCCGGCCGTAGTCCTTCGGTTCCGGTTCGGCTGCGGCAGCAGCCGCCTCGGCGGTGGGGTTCGACTCCGGATCGTCGGGCGAATACGGCCTGTCCGAATTGCGCAGGTCTCGACGTTTGGGGAAAGGGGTCTCAACCCGCGCGGCCTCGCCTGACTGATCCGGCTCCCCGAGGGGAGCCGGATCAGTCGCGGGGCTGTCGGACCCAGTCACGGCGATCATCAGACCTCGAGCAGCTCGGCTTCCTTCTGCGCAAGCAGCTTGTCGACGTTGTCGACCCTGCTCTTCGTCAGATCGTCGAGCTCGGAGATGCTGCGAGTGACCTCGTCCTCACCGGCCTCGCCGTCCTTCTTGATGCGTTCGAGCGCCTCCTTGGCGTGACGGCGGATGTTGCGGATGGAGACCTTGCCGTCTTCGGCCTTGCCCTTGACGATCTTGACGTACTCCTTGCGGCGTTCCTCGGTGAGGTCCGGGAGGACGACGCGGATGACGTTGCCGTCGTTGGCAGGGTTCGCACCGATGTCGGAATTGCGCAGAGCAGTCTCGATATCGGTCAGCGTGCCCTTGTCGTAGGGGGTCACGAGGATCGTGCGAGCCTCGGGCGTCTGGAACGAGGCGAGCTGCTGCAGCGGCGTCGGTGCACCGTAGTAGTCGATCTCGATATCGGCGAACAGTGCGGGATTGGCCCGGCCGGTGCGGATCGACGCGAAGTCCTCCTGCGTGAATTCGACGGCCTTGTCCATCTTCTCTCTGGCTTCGTTCAGTGTCTCTTCAATCACGGTTGCCTCTTTCCATCTCTTAAAGCTTAGGGTTCATTCTATGGGTCAACACTGAAAAATGCCGCACCGCACCGTCACAGGAATGTTCTCACCTGCGTGGATGCCAGGCGGCCTGCCGCCACGATCGGGGCGTGCGTCAGTGGACGACCGTGCCGATCTTCTCACCGATGATGGCTTTGCGCAGGTTGGCCTCGCCTTCCATCCCGAAGACGTGCATCGGCAGCTTGTTGTCCATGCACAGGCTGAAGGCGGTCGCGTCGACGACCTTGAGACCGCGCTGCAGGGCGTCCAGATAGCTGATCTCGGCGATCTTCTCGGCATTCGGGTCGACCTTGGGGTCGGCGGTGTAGACGCCGTCGACACCGTTCTTGGCGATGAGCACCTCATCGGCGTGCACCTCGAGTGCGCGCTGAGCGGCGACGGTGTCGGTGGAGAAGTACGGGAGTCCGGCGCCGGCGCCGAAGATGACGACACGGTTCTTCTCCATGTGCCGCATGGCGCGGCGGGGAATATAGGATTCGGCGACCTGCGACATCGGGATCGCGGTCTGCACACGGGTGTCGACACCCGCCTGTTCGAGGAAGTCCTGCAGGGCCAGACAGTTCATCACGGTGCCGAGCATGCCCATGTAGTCGGCGCGGGTGCGGTCCATGCCGCGCTGTGAGAGTTCGGCTCCGCGGAAGAAGTTGCCGCCGCCGACGACGATGCTGACCTCGACATCCTCGGTGGTGGGTGCGACCTCGCGGGCGACTGCGGCCACGACGTCGGGATCGACGCCGATCTTGCCGCCGCCGAAGACCTCGCCGGAGAGCTTGAGCAGTACACGGCGGCGATGCGTCCGGAGGGCTCGGCTGGCGTAGCTGGATTCGTGAACAGGGGTGCTTGTCATAGAGTCCTTCTTCCGTGCGGGCAGGTCTGTACCCGGTGAAATCGTCGCTGTGTTCGGGCGTGTGTCTTCGGGTGCCGTTGATCGGGTGCCTGTGATCGGGCGTCTGGGTCAGTCTAGCGAAAAACGGGGTCGGACCGATTGGTCCGACCC
>NZ_JBQDYQ010000068.1:0-3505 GCF_052105255.1 Brevibacterium sp. | reverse complement strand
TCGGGCGTCTGGGTCAGTCTAGCGAAAAACGGGGTCGGACCGATTGGTCCGACCCCGCTTCGCCGGTGAGTTCTCACTCACTCGGTGAACCTGGGAAGCAGAGATCAGTCTGCTTCACGGTCAGTGGTGCATCAGGCTCCGACGCGGAAGCGCAGGAAGCCGGTGGCCTTGACGCCGGCAGCCTCGAGAACCTTGGCCACGGACTGCTTGGGATCCTTGGCGAATCCCTGGTCGAGCAGGCAGTTCTCCTTGAAGAAGCCGTTGACGCGACCCTCGATGATCTTCGGCAGAGCCTGTTCGGGCTTGCCTTCGTTCTTCGCGGTGTCTTCGGCGATGCGACGTTCGTTCTCGACGAGATCGGCGGGAACGTCTTCGCGGGAGAAGTACTTCGGAGCCATGGCGGCGATGTGCACGGCGACATCGTGTGCCACGGTCTCGTCGTCACCCTCGAATGCCAGCAGCACACCGACCTGCGGGGGCAGGTCCTTGTTGGTGCGGTGCAGGTAGGAGGCGATCTTGGAGCCTTCGACGCGGCCCACGCGACGCAGTTCGACCTTCTCGCCCAGCGAAGCACCCGATTCGGTGATGAACTGGGAGACGGGCTTGCCGTCGGTCTCGGCGGCGAGCAGCGCTTCGGCCGAATCGGCCTTGTTCGCCACGGCCAGTTCGAGGACCTCTTCGGAGAGCTTGACGAACGGTTCGGACTTCGCCACGAAGTCGGTCTCCGAGTTGAGCTCGATCATGGTGCCGACTCCGCCTTCGACGGAGGTCGCGACCAGACCGTCGGAGGTCGAGCGGCCTTCGCGCTTGGTGGCGCCCTTGAGGCCCTTGATGCGCAGGGCCTCCATGGCCTTCGTCTGGTCGCCGTCGGCCTCGTCGAGAGCCTTCTTGACGTCCATCATTCCGGCGCCGGTCTTCTCGCGCAGTGCCTTGATATCAGCGGCAGTGTAGTTTGCCATTCTTTCTCCTCAGGATGGTGGAGTTAAACGAAATCAGGACTCGGTCGACTCGGTGGAGTCGGCGGCAGGAGCAGCTTCACCGTTCTCGGCGTCAGCCGCAGGAGCAGCCGCAGCGGCGTCGGCAGCCGGAGCGGCAGCCTCGGCGGGCTCCTCTTCGGTCTTGCCTTCGAGGAGCTCGCGCTCCCATTCGGGCATGGGCTCGACGGCGGAGACGTTCTTCTCTCCGCTGGCGTCGTCCGAGGAATGGCGGGCGATGAGGCCCTCGGCCACGGCGTCGGCGACCACGCGGGTCAGCAGCGAGACCGAGCGGATGGCGTCGTCGTTGCCCGGGATCGGGTAGTTGACGTCGTCCGGATCGCAGTTGGTGTCGAGGATGCCGATGACCGGGATGCCCAGCTTCTTGGCTTCGTCGACCGCGAGGTGTTCCTTCTTGGTGTCGACGATCCAGACGGCCGACGGGGTGCGCTGCATGTCGCGGATACCGCCGAGGGTCTTCTCGAGCTTGTCCTTCTCGCGACGCAGAATGAGCAGTTCCTTCTTGGTGTGCGAGGAACCTGCAACGTCGTCGAAGTCGATCTCTTCGAGTTCCTTCAGCCGGCGCAGACGCATCGAGATGGTCTGGAAGTTCGTGAGCATACCGCCGAGCCAACGCTGGTTGACGTAGGGCTGGCCCACGCGCTGAGCCTGCTCAGCGATGGATTCCTGGGCCTGCTTCTTGGTGCCGACGAAGAGGATCGAGCCGCCGTGGGCCACGGTCTCCTTGACGAATTCGAAGGCGTTGTCGATGTAGCCCAGCGACTTCTGCAGGTCGATGATGTAGATGCCGTTGCGTTCGGTGAAGATGAAGCGCTTCATCTTCGGGTTCCAACGACGGGTCTGGTGTCCAAAGTGTACGCCGCTGTCGAGCAGCTGGCGGATGGTGACGACGGCCATGCCGACGCCCTCCTTTCTGTGCACCCTCGGGGTGCTTTTACGTCACGCGCGCGTCGATCGTTCTCACAGCGAACCTTCTCAGGTCCACGTCGTTCTGATCGACGGGATACGTCGATGACATTTTCGGTTGATTCCTGGTACCCGGTTCGTCCGCCCCACAGGCATACCTGACGGCTGCCTGCACCACGGGAAGGAGAAGAATTCGGATACGCGTAGTCAGAAGACACGCTTCTGCTGGGCTCAAGTCTATCCCGGTTGGGCAAGTCATTTCCAATCACGATCGATCCCCCGCCGAGGCGGCCCACCGATCCGGATCATCGCATCGACTCGTGCGTCGACGGGTGTGGATCGCTGGGCGAGTCGAGCGCCGGAACGCACGGTCCCTTCGGTCGTGGGGAGCCGGATCACAGTGGTCTACGTGCACTCGACCACCGCTTCCTGTGGGACTGGCGTGCGACTCGAACGTTCGCGCCTTGTGGATGGACGAAGTCCATCCACAGGGGTGATGCTCACGGGTGACACGACCGCGCACAACGGGTTTGCATGCTCCCATGACTCACTTCGCGCTCGACCACATCCGCCTGCTGTTCCGCCTCCGAGCGAGACGCTCAAGCCTGGGCTCACCGCAGTCACTGCTTCTTGCCGTGGTCGTCGCAGCGGCACTTGTGCTCACGGGCACTCCCCCGACGGCGAGCGCCGCCACGGGACCCGCCTCGATTTCTGCGCACACCGCCCCGCACAGGAGTGCACCGACGAATTGGGTCACACCCGTTCCGGCGATGGAGATCATCGAAGCCTTCGATCCTCCGGACAAGCCGTGGCTGGCCGGCCATCGCGGAATCGACGTGCTCGCAGTTGTTGGCGAGCCGCTGCGGGCACCGACGGGAGGGACGATCCGCTTCGCCGGCACGGTGGCGGGGACTGCGACCGTCAGCATTCTCACCGAGTCCGATCACGTTCTCACCTTCCAACCGGCCGCGACGACGTTGAATGAGGACGAAGACTTCAAAGCTGGTGAGCAGATCGGCACGGTAGGCGCTGGTGGCCACTGTCAGCGCTCGTGCCTGCATATCGGAGCGTGGCCGACCGCGAGCGAGAAGAGGTACATCGATCCGGGCAAGTTCTTCGGTCAGGAACAGTCGGCATTGCTGCCTCTGTCGCGGAAGCCAGCGAAAGAACCGAGAGGAGGCGGGGATTCGACCGCCTCCGGTGCCGGAGCGTGGGGCGGCCACCGCAATGGGCGGATTCCCGCCTCGGCGATGTGTGCGTTGGAGTCGGCTCCCGGGCAGATGCTGCGCTGCGATGCTCAAGCGGCTTTCGATCGGCTCTCGACAGCGTTCGAGGCTCGGTTCGGTGCCCCGATCTCGGTCACCGACGCCTACCGGGACTACGCCACGCAGGTGGTCCTCAAACGACGGAAGGGGCGGATGGCGGCGACTCCGGGAACGTCAAACCATGGGTGGGCACTGGCGGTCGACCTCGGCGGCGGGATCAATTCCTTCGGCACCGCACAGCATCAGTGGATGCGGGCGAATGCGCCGAAGTTCGGGTGGATCCATCCCGGCTGGGCACGGCAGACGGGATCGCTGCCCGAGCCCTGGCACTGGGAATTT
>NZ_JBQDYQ010000067.1:0-14267 GCF_052105255.1 Brevibacterium sp. | reverse complement strand
AGCTCTCCCGCCTTCTGCGCAGCCCTCGGGCCTGGGCGCTGATGACGATGACGGGTCTGACGTCGTTCAACAACTTCATCCTCTTCACCTGGCTGCCGGGTCTGCTCACCCGCTCCGGGTTCGATGCTGCCTTCGGCGGGGCGATGCTCGCGCTGGTCACCGCCATCCCTCTCGTCCTCGGATTCGTCCTGCCGACCCTGGCTCACCAGATGACCTCGGCCTATCCCATCGTCATCGGCTTCTGCCTCAGCCTGGCCGTGGGGTACCTGGGTCTGTGGCTGCTGCCGACAGCGGCTCCCGTGCTGTGGACAGTGCTGCTGGGCATCGGCATCTCCACGTTCCCACTCGCCCTGACACTCATCACCCTCCGGGCGCGAAACGCCGAGGCGGCGGCTTCCCTCTCCGGCTTCGTGCAGGGCGGCGGGTATCTCCTTGCGGCCACCGGCCCGCTGATCTTCGCCTTTCTCCTCCAGAGCTTCGACAGCATGTGGCCGGCATTCGTCGTGGTGCTCGCCTCGGTGGCCGTCAAATTCTTCGTCAGCCACGCCGCCTGCCGACCCGGCGCCATCTGAGGTCCGGCGGGCCTCCGTCTCGTCATGAGAGCGAAGATGACATCGGATTCGTCCTCGCCGTCCGGGCCCGAGTACTCTGTTCGAGTGACCCCGGAAGACTTGCAGACTGCACTCGCTCGCGCCTTGGCGACGGCCGAGGCAGGCCTCGTCGAACCGGGGTTCGCCATGCAGATCGACGTCCTGGCTCCGAACCGTTCCGAGCTCGGTGACTGGACGACGCCCCTGGCGCTGCGCGCCGCCGCTGCGCCCGGGCAGCGGACCGAGCTCGCCGCACATCTGTGCACCGAACTGCGCGCCCTGACCGGGGTGGCGGATGCCGTCATCGCCGAGCCCGGCTTCGTCAACGTGACCCTCACTCCCGCTGGCAGAGCACATGTGCTCAGCGACATCATCACCGCAGCGGGGGAGACCGATTCGATCAAGGTCGTGGAACAGGACGGGTCGCCGCTGCGCACGCTGCTCGCCGCTGCGGACCGGGAATCGGCACTGGCGCCCGTCGCCGGCGACCACGACCGTGACGTCGACCCGGTCGCGGTGAACAGCCTGCAGCGCGGCCATGCCGCCGCCTGCCGGGAGCAGCGGCGGGCGCACCGGGCGGGAATCCCGTCCGAGGCCGTCGACGCGGCGAGACTCGAGGATCCGAGCGAGACGCGAATGCTCAATGCCGTGGCGGGTCTGCCGTCAGCGCTGAAACGCTCGCGCCGCCTCGGCGAGAACGATCTGTTCGTCAACGCTCTCCTCGACCTCGGCGATGCCGTCGAAGACTGGATCCGCCGCTGTCCGGTCACTCCGACGGTCGATGAGGACATCACCGTCACCCATGCCTCCCGGCTCTTCGCTCTGAGAGCCGTCATCATCGTCCTCGCCGCAGGACTACGACAATTGGGCGCTTCGGCCCCGGAGAGGATCTGATGCCCGCACATATCGCAGGGACCCTGCACGCGACACCGGCCCCGGTGTGGCTGCCCTATCCCGATGACGTCAATGCGCTGCTGCCGAGTCTGTGGTCGGACAACGTCACGAAGACCGATGACGGTGTGCTCACGATCGCCGGTCATTCCGTGACGGACCTGGCCGAACGCTACGGAACCCCCACTCTCGTCATGGACGTCGCCGACTTCCGCAGCCGTGCCGAGGCCTACCTGAGTACATTCTCCAACGCCTTCTCCGTGGAGAAGGGCCTGGCCGGAGCCGATGTGTTCTACGCCGGGAAGGCATTCCTGTGCACAGCTGTGGCCCGCTGGGTGCATGAGGCAGGCCTCGGCCTCGACACCTGCTCCCTGGGCGAGATGATGATCGCCCGCGCCGCCGGTGTCCCCGGCGACCGCGTCGGGCTGCACGGAAACAGCAAATCGGCGGCGGAGCTCGAATACGCCCTCGACTACGGCGTGGCCAGGATCTTCGTCGACAGCCTCGATGAGGTCGCACGTCTGGAAACCATTGCTGCGGCCAGAGGAACGGTCGCCCCGGTCATGCTGCGAGTCACGGTCGGCGTCGAAGCCCACACCCACGATTTCATCGCCACGGCCCACGAAGACCAGAAGTTCGGGCTCTCCCTCGCCGACGGCACCGCCGCCCGGGCCGCTCGTCTGGTCGCCGAATCCGACCACCTGCGTCTCGACGGTCTCCACTCCCACATCGGTTCGCAGATCTTCGACATCTCCGGATTCCAGGTCGCCGCCGCCCGCGTACTCGCGTTCCGAGCCGAGATCATGGGCGAACACGGCATCGACCTGCCCGATGTCGACCTCGGCGGCGGCTTCGGCATCCGCTACACCTCCCAGGACACCCCGATCCCGGTCGCGGAGATGGCCGCAGAGCTCGCCGCCGTCGTGGCCAAGGAATGCCGGGGCCTGGGCACGAGCGTCCCCAGGATCTCCATCGAACCCGGTCGGGCCATCGTCTCCCCGGCGGTGTTCACGCTCTACGAGGTCGGCACCGTCAAACAAGTGAGCACGGACAGCGGGACTCGGACCTACGTCGCTGTCAACGGGGGAATGAGTGATAACATCCGCACGGCGCTCTACGACGCGGACTATTCGTGCACCCTGGCCAACCGGAACTCGAACGCCGAGCCGGCGATCGTGCGGGTCGTCGGCAAGCACTGCGAATCCGGTGACATCATCGTCCGCGACGAATACATGGGCGCCGACGTGACTGCAGGTGACCTCGTTGCAGTACCGACCACCGGAGCGTACTGCCGGTCGCTGGCCAACAACTACAACCATCTGCCCCGGCCGGGCGTGCTGGCCGTCGAGGCGGATAGAGTTGAGTGGATCGTGACCCCCGAAGACCACACGCAGATGTTCGCCACGGACCCGGGAATGGCCGGGGGAGAGGCGTCGAACTGGTGAGTGTGAGAGACAAGAGCGGAAAAGGTGAGGAAATGCAGGCACTCAAGGTTGCCATGCTCGGATGCGGAGTCGTCGGCACGGAGGTCGCCGCGAGGATTCAGAACCGCGCAGAGGGCCTGGCCGAACGCATCGGCGCTCCGCTGGAGCTGAGCGCGATCGTCGTCCGCGATGCCTCGACGGCCCGTCCGGGAATCGACGAGAAACTGTTGACGACCGACGCCGAGGCGGCCATCGCCGGAGCCGATATCGTCGTCGAGCTGATGGGCGGAATCGAACCCGCCCGCTCGCTCATCGCCGCAGCGCTGCGCCAGGGTTCATCGGTCGTGACTGCGAACAAGGCGCTGCTGGCCGCCAGCTACGGCGAGCTCATGTCCGCTGCCGACGCCGCTGGCGTGCGCCTCGAGCACGAAGCGGCTGTGGCAGGAGCCATCCCGATCATCCGACCCGTCGGCGATTCGCTAGCCGGCGACCGGATCGAACGCATCATGGGCATCGTCAACGGCACGACGAACTACATCCTCGATCAGATGGACTCCGAGGGCTGGGATTTCGACCAGGCGCTCACCGCTGCCCAAGGGCTCGGATACGCAGAGGCCGATCCGACCGCTGACATCGGCGGACACGATGCGGCGGCCAAGGCTGCGATCCTGTCCTCTCTGGCATTCCACGCCCCCGTGTCGATCGATGACGTCCACGTCGAAGGCATCGAGGGCGTCACCGCCGAGATGGTCGAGACCGCCCGGGACCAGGGCTTCGTCATCAAACTCCTCGCCGTGTGCGAACGCGTGGCCTCATCACCGGCGGGCGCCGGACTCTCGGCGCGCGTCTATCCGGCGCTTCTCGACCGAGGACACGCACTGGCAGCCGTCCGCGGTGCCTTCAACGCCGTGTTCATCGAGGCCGAAGCCGCCGGCGAGCTGATGTTCTACGGACAGGGCGCGGGGGGAGCACCGACGGCGTCGGCAGTGCTCGGCGACCTCGTGTCCGTGGCCAGGCGCAAGGTGCTCGGCGGACGCGGACAGTACGAACGTCCCTTCCACGACGACTACCCGATCCTGCCGATCTCGGCGATCACGACCAGGTACCACATCACCCTCGACGTGCTCGACCGTCCCGGTGTGCTCGCCGCGGTCTCCGAGGTCTTCGCCGACGAAGGGGCATCCATCGAGCTCATGCGACAGACGATCGGAGACATCGACGACGACGGCGTCCAGCACGCGAAGCTAGTGCTGGCCACCCATTCGAACACCGATTCGACTCTGCAGAAGACGGTCGATCGACTCGTCGATCTGCCAGTCGTGCACACCGTCAAATCCGTGATCCGCGTAGAAGGACAGTGACTATGAACTACCCCAGACACCAGTGGCAGGGCGTCGTCGAGGAATACCGCAGCCTCCTCGACATCTCCGCTGACACTCCTGCCGTCACTCTTGGTGAGGGCGGGACCCCGCTGATCAGGGCGGAGAAGCTCAGCGCACGCACCGGTGCCCAGGTATGGGTGAAGTACGAAGGTCTCAACCCGACCGCGTCCTTCAAGGACCGGGGCATGACGATGGCGATCACGAAGGCCGTCGCCCACGGCGCCAAGGCCGTCATCTGCGCGTCGACGGGCAACACCTCGGCATCGGCAGCTGCCTATGCCACGAAGGCCGGACTCACCTGTGCTGTGCTCGTGCCCACCGGCAAGATCGCGCCGGGGAAGATGAGCCAGGCCATCGCCCATGGAGCGACTCTGCTCGAAGTCGACGGAAACTTCGACGACTGTCTGACGCTGTGCCGCAAGCTCTCGGAGTCCTACCCGGTCCACCTCGTCAACTCGGTCAACCCCGATCGCATCGAGGGTCAGAAGACCGCGGCCTTCGAAGTCGTCGATGTCCTCGGCGACGCCCCCGACATCCATGTTCTGCCCGTCGGCAACGCCGGCAACATCACGGCGTACTGGAAGGGCTACAACGAATACCGCGAACATGGGGTCTCCACGCAGCTGCCGCAGATGTGGGGCTTCCAGGCCGCCGGTGCCGCACCGCTGGTCCTCGGGCATCCGGTCGACGAACCGGACACGGTGGCAACCGCCATCCGCATCGGCAATCCCGCCAGCTGGACGCAGGCCGAAACGGCGCGTGACGACTCGGGCGGTCTCATCGATTCGGTCACCGACGACGAGATCCTCGCCGCCCACAAGATCCTGTCCAGCGAAGAGGGCATCTTCGTCGAACCCGGTTCGGCCGCCTCGGTGGCGGGTCTGCTGAAGATGGCCGACGCCGGTCGTGTCCCTGCTGATGCGACCATCGCGGTGACCGTGACCGGTCACGGTCTCAAGGACCCCAGCTGGGCCCTGCACACCGCAGACGGATCCGATATCGAGACCCAGCGGGTCTCCGTCGACGCCGTCAGCGCCGCACGCGCGCTGGGACTCGAGGACAGCTGAGCGTGCGCGTGAGACTCGAGGTCCCGGCCACCTCGGCGAATCTGGGGCCCGGCTACGACTCGTACGGGCTGGCGCTCGACATCGTCGACACCCTCACTCTCACCGTCGAAGACGCAGCGGTCGACGCTGACCGCTGCGTCGAGGTGACGGGGGAGGGCGCCGAGGTGCTGCCGCGGGACCGTTCGCACCTGATCATGAGGATCATCGGTGAGGTGCTCGAGGCGGAATTCCCCGACGTCGCGGCCGATCTGTGTCCGCGGCTGTCGCTCGAGTGCGTCAACCGGATCCCTCATTCCCGCGGCATGGGCTCCTCGGCGGCCGCAGTCGTGGCAGGGATCGGCCTCGCGGCGGAACTCGGAGCTTGGTCGACCGGAGCGGAGATGAGTCGCGACCGGATCCTCGAGATCGCCACCGCAATCGAAGGCCATCCGGACAATGCGGCGCCAACGATCTACGGCGGTCTCACCGTCTCCCTGTCTGCGCCGGTCAAGTCGTGGCAGGTGCCCGTGCGCACGCTCGAATACGTCACCGTGCTCGTTCCCTCCGTCCGCCTCGACACCGAGGTCGCCCGAGGACTCATTCCCGCAGGCATCGATCACGCGATCGCCGCGGACAACTCGGCTCGGGCCGGACTGCTCGTCCACGGACTGAGCAACGACGCGCAGGTGCTCTTCGACGCCACTCGAGACCAGCTCCATCAGGAATTCCGCCGCAGCGCCTATCCGGAGTCAATGGCGCTTGTCGACTCCCTGCGCGCCGAGGGATTCCCGGCCGTCATCTCCGGAGCCGGGCCGACGGTGCTCGTCCTCGCCGAGGCGGTGCCCGACACCCTCGTGCCGGCAGGCATCGTCGCTCGGCGCACCGCGATTGACCTCGGCGGTTATCGGGTGAGCCGAGAAAATTGAGGAAACGATTCGCCAGAACGTCTCCGAACAAGTAGACTGTTGGTGTTCCGACAGGGCACGGCTTCCCGCTGTTCTACACAGATCCGTCGCCGATGTCAGAGATTCTGGAACATCTCCTGCTCATTCTTTAGCAGGTTTTCTTTCACAACGCACCGTCAATGGTGTTTCCGTCGCCGTGAGCAAACGGCACATGCCGCACGGCCGAAAGAGGGAGAAGGACCTTCGTGTCTGAAACCACCACTCAGGATTCCACCCCGCGCACTGGCAGCCTCACAGCGCTGCGGCTGCCTCAGCTCCAGGAAATGGCTGCCGGGCTGGGAATCAAGGGTTACCGTCGCCTTCGCAAGAGCGAACTGATCGACGCCATCAACAGCCACTCGGGCGGATCCGCTGAGCAGAAGTCCGCCCCCACCGAGAAGAAGCCCGCCGCAGAACCGGCCGCCAAGGCCGAGAAGCAGGACGCGAAGAAGCAGGAGTCGGCGAACCGTCGCTCCTCGCGTCGCTCCGCCGCTTCCGTATCCGAGGACGCTCCGGCGCTCATCATCGAACCGAACTCCGACGACTCGCCGGCGAACGAGTCCGGTGCACAGCAGACCGGGGGAGCATCCTCCGACGAATCGAACGGCGACCAGGACCGTCAGCGCTCGCGCCGGAGCCGTTCGCGTTCCCGGGGCTCCGAGCCCCAGGCCGCGGAATCCCGCGCCGAAGAGCGCGACGGCAGCGGCGACGACGCCTCCGGCGGCAGCGGCGGCCAGGATCGTTCCGGGAACCAGGAGCGATCCGGCAACCAGGACCGCTCCGACCGTGAATCCCGCGGAGGACGCGACAACGATCGTCGCGGCAAGAACAACGACCGTTCTGACGACAATCGAGGCGGCAACGACCGCAACGGCCGGGGCAACAATGACCGGGACGGCGGAAACGACCGCGGGTACCGCAACGACCGCGGCGGCAACAACGACCGCAACGATCGTCGCAATCGCAACAACGACGATGACGACCGCGGCGGCAACCGTCGCGGCCGGGGTCGGGACCGGAAGCGTCGCGGCCGCGGCAACGACGAGCCGGAGATCCGCAACGACGATGTGCTCATTCCCGTCGGCGGCATTCTCGACGTCCACGACAACTACGCCTTCCTCCGCACGTCCGGCTACCTGCCGGGGCCGAACGACGTCTATCTCTCGGCCTCCATGGTGCGCAAGAACGGTCTGCGCAAGGGCGACGCCGTCGCCGGCGCGATCCGTCAGCCGCGTGAGAACGAACAGCGGGGCAACAAGCGTGAGAAGTTCGACGCCCTCGTCCGTCTCGACTCCGTCAACGGACTCACCGTCGACGATGCGCGCAGCCGCGTCGAGTTCTCGAAGCTGACTCCGCTCTACCCGCAGGAGCGTCTGCGTCTCGAGACCACCTCGAAGCTGCACTCGACCCGCCTCATCGATCTCATCACCCCCATCGGCAAGGGACAGCGCGGACTCATCGTCGCGCCTCCGAAGGCGGGCAAGACGACGATCATGCAGCAGATCGCCAACGCGATCACCGAGAACAATCCCGAAGCACATCTCATGGTCGTCCTCGTCGACGAACGTCCCGAGGAAGTCACGGACATGCAGCGCGCGGTCAAAGGCGAAGTCATCGCCTCGACCTTCGACCGTCCGGCCGATGACCACACCACGATCGCCGAGCTCGCCATCGAACGCGCCAAGCGTCTCGTCGAGATGGGCTCCGACGTCGTCGTGCTGCTCGACAACATCACGCGCCTGGGACGTGCCTACAACATCGCCCAGCCGGCATCCGGTCGGATCCTCTCCGGCGGTGTCGACGCCAATGCGCTCTACCCGCCGAAGAAGTTCTTCGGTGCTGCACGCAACATCGAAGGCGGCGGCTCGCTGACCATCCTGGCTACGGCTCTCGTCGAGACCGGTTCGAAGATGGACGAAGTCATCTTCGAGGAGTTCAAGGGCACCGGCAACATGGAGCTGCGTCTGAGCCGTCAGCTCGCCGACAAGCGCATCTTCCCGGCCATCGACGTCAACTCGTCGAGCACGCGTCGCGAAGAGATGCTCATGACCACGGAAGAGACGAAGGTCATGTGGCAGCTGCGCCGATTGCTCTCGGGACTCGAGCAGCAGCAGGCAGTCGAGCTGCTCATGTCGAAGCTCAAGGAGACCGGCTCGAACGTCGAGTTCCTCATGCAGGTGCAGAAGACGACTCCGCTGCCGAAGTCGTCGACCGACAACAGCTGAGATGGTCGATGACACACTCACGGCCAGCGTCAGAGCACTGCTCGATGAGCATGCGCGGGTGCAGGAGGAACTCTCCGACCCCGCGGTCCACGCTGACGCCGGCCGGGCCAAGAAGCTGACCAGGCGGTACGCGGAACTCGACAAGGTCGCCGCGGCCGCCCGGCACTTCGCCCAACTCGAGGCCGACCACGCCGCCGCGGTGGAACTGGCCGCGGACGACGCCGATTTCGCCGCCGAGGCTAAGCGGCTGTCGGCGGAGATGGACACGGCAGAGGGTGAGCTCAAGGATCTCCTGGTTCCCAGCGACCCGGACGACTCCCGAGACGCGATCATCGAGATCAAAGCCGGCGAAGGCGGAGACGAATCCGCACTGTTCGCCAGCGATCTGCTGCGGATGTATCAGCGGTGGATCGACTCGCGGGGCTGGTCGAGCCAGATTCTCGACGCCACGCATTCGGATCTCGGCGGATACAAAGACGTCACCATGGCAGTCAAGGCGAAGAACGACGGCGCCTACGGCTGGGTGAAGTTCGAAGGCGGAGTGCACCGGGTCCAAAGGGTCCCGGTCACCGAGTCGCAGGGACGCATCCACACCTCAGCAGCCGGCGTGCTCGTCTTCCCCGAAGTCGACGAGCCCGAAGAGGTTCAGCTGGACGAACACGATCTGCGCATCGATGTCTACCGGTCGTCCGGCCCCGGCGGCCAGTCCGTGAACACCACCGACTCCGCTGTGCGCATCACCCACCTGCCGACCGGAATCACCGCAAGCTGTCAGAACGAAAAGTCGCAGCTGCAGAACAAGGAGGCAGCGATGCGCATGCTTCGCGCCCGGATTCTGGCCAAGCAGGCCGAAGAGGCCGCGGCGGAGGCCGCGGACATCCGTCGGTCTCAGGTGCGCACCGTCGATCGCTCCGAACGCATCCGCACCTATAACTTTCCGGAGAACCGGATCACCGATCATCGCACCGGATACAAGGCCTACAACCTCGATCAGGTGCTGGCAGGCGAACTCGATCCCGTCATCGGGTCCTGCCGCGACGCCGACAAGGCCGCTCGCCTCGACGCGCTGGGGGACTGACCTGGATACCGACAGGCCGAGGCTCGTCTCCGATCTCCTGCGCGGGGCCACCACACTCTTCACCGAGGCGGGAATCGCGAGTCCCGAAGCCGATGCGCTCGAGCTGCTCTGCCACGCATGGGAGATCGACCGGGCAGCGCTGCACCGCCACCGTCTCTTCGACGACCCGGTGCCGGACTCCGTGAGTGCACGATTCGCCGAACTCTGTGATCGGCGCCGGCAGCGGACACCGCTGCAGCACCTCACCGGCATCGCCTACTTCCGTCACCTGCAGCTGCAGGTCGGCCCCGGGGTCTTCGTCCCCCGTCCGGAGACCGAACTCCTCGTCGGCAGCGTCCTCGCCGAACTCTCCGAATTCTCCACGCCTGACTCGACGATCGAGACCGAGGAGGTTCGACGTCCAATCGTGATCGATCTCTGCTCCGGGTCGGGCGCGATCTCACTGTCCGTGGCCACCGAATTCGATGGCGTCGACGTCCTCGGCGTCGAACGCGAATCCGCCGCCCTCGACTGGTCGCTGACGAACCTCGAGCACAGCCGCCTCGGCGAGTCGAGAGTCGAGTTCATCGGCGCAGATGCGACGAGCATCACCCAGGCGCGGCCCGATCTGCGCGGGCGTGCCGACATCGTGGTGACGAACCCGCCCTATGTTCCCGATTCCGCTGTCCCGCGGGACCCGGAGGTGGCCGACCATGACCCGGCGGCCGCGCTCTTCGGCGGAGACACGGGTCTGGAGATACCGGGGCTCATCATCAGCGAGGCCGAGCAGCTGCTGCGACCCGGTGGGCTCTTCCTCATGGAACACAGCGAGGATCAGGGCGCCGATGCACGGGAACTGCTGGAGGCCACGGCCAGTCTGAGACACGCCGCCACATTCCAGGACTACACTGGACGCGACCGCTATACCGTGGCACGCCGCCAGGCGTAGGAGGCGCGGGGACGAATCCGTGTCCTGCACGACCCAGTACCGAGCCCACACCGAACATTCGAAACGGAGAACTCGTGTCGAGACGATTCGACGTCAGCCAAGCCGAAATCCGTGAGCTCGTCTTCGACGAGTGCGCGCGAGTCGTCGACACAGGCAACCTGATCGTCATTCCCACCGATACCGTCTACGGGATCGCCGCCGATGCCTTCAGTGCTTCGGCGGTCGCGGCACTGCTCGCTGCCAAGGGCCGCGGCCGGGACATGCCGCCTCCGGTTCTCGTGCCACGCGCGGAGACCATCTTCGGTCTCGTCTATGGGGTCGATGAGACCGTGCTGGCGCTGACGGCGAAGTTCTGGCCCGGACCGCTGACGATCATCGCCGATGCCCAGCCCTCCCTCGATTGGGACCTCGGCGACACCCACGGAACCGTGGCCGTGCGCATGCCCGACGACGAATCGGCCCTGGCTCTGCTCGCCCGCACCGGACCGCTGGCCGTGTCGAGCGCGAATATCTCCGGACAGCCCGCAGCTCGGACCGCCGATGAAGCGCAGGAGATGCTCGGCGACGACGTCGACATCTATGTCGACGGGGGAGTGCGGGAATCGGGGATGTCCTCGACCATCATCGACCTCAGCGGTGACGTGCCTCGCATCCTGCGCCGTGGGCCGATCACCGCCGAGGAGCTGCGCGAGATCGTCCCCGAGCTCATCGACCTGGACGGCTGAGTGCGCGCCTACCTCTTCATCCTCATCGTCTCCGCCCTCGTGGCGTACCTGCTGACGCCCATGGTCAAACGGGTCGCCGAACGAGGGAAGATCTTCTCACCGCTGCGTGCCCGCGACGTCCATTCCGTTCCGACGCCGAGGCTGGGCGGAGTGGCGATGTTCGGCGGGCTGCTGGCCGGTCTCATCTTCGCCTCCCAGATGCCCTTCCTCAATCGGATCTTCGTCGAACCGGGACCGATCGTCGGCATCGCCGGAGCCGCCGGCCTGCTGTGTCTGCTCGGAGTCATCGATGACATCTGGGACCTGCATTGGATGGCGAAACTCGCCGGCCAGGCACTCGCCGCGGGCTTCATGGCGATCAAGGGAGTGGCGCTGCTGTCCATACCCTTCGGAGGGGTCATCATCGGTTCTCCGCGGATGTCGATCATCGTCACAGTCCTCGTCGTCCTCGTGACCATCAACGCGGTGAACTTCGTCGACGGCCTCGACGGCCTCGCCGCGGGAGTCGTCGCCATCGGCGGCAGCGCCTTCTTCATCTACTCCTACTGGTTGGCTCGAGACGCCTCACCGGAGTCGTATGCGAACCTCGCCTCGCTCATCATCGCGATCCTCGTCGGCGCCTGTCTCGGCTTCCTGCCGCACAACTTCAATCCGGCCCGGATCTTCATGGGCGACTCCGGGTCGATGCTCATCGGCCTGCTGCTGGCCGCTTCGACGATCCGAGTCACCGGTCAGGTCGACCCGGCACTGATCGGGCAGGAGCGAGCGTTCGCCACCTTCATGCCGATCATCCTGCCGGTCGCGGTGATGTTCCTGCCGCTGCTCGACCTCGGACTCGCTGTGGTGCGTCGACTGCGAGCCGGACAGTCTCCGTTCTCCGCCGATGCCAAACACCTCCACCACCGGATGTTGCGGCTGGGACATTCCCATGCGCGTGCGGTCCTCATCCTCTACACCTGGACGGCGCTCATCGCCTTCGGATCTGTGCTGCTCCTCTTCAAGGGCTGGCTGTTCTCCGCCTGTGTCATCGGCGCACTGGTCGCTGTCACCCTCATCGTCACCTTCTATCCGCTTCGCATGCGTCAGAAAGCCAGAGAGGAAATCTTGTGACCGAACCGACACCGCGCCAAGAGACCGAAGTCGAAGCAGCCTGGACCCGCGTGTGGAGGACGCTGCTCATCCGCGGCATTATCCTCGTCCTCGTCGTCGCGGCGCTCGGAATGGGCATCGGCTGGCTGGTCTCGGGGATGACGGGACTCGTCGGCGGAGCCGTCGGCGGGGGACTGGCCGCGGTCTTCATCGTTATCACCCTCGTCGTCATGTACGTGGGACGGAATATGGGACTGACCGCGATCGCCGGGTTCCTCGGCATCGGATTCCTGTTCAAGGCCTTCATCTTCATGATCGTCATCTGGCGCATCAAGGATGCGACCTGGCTCGACGGCACGGTCGCCTTCTTCACGATCGTCGTCGCGGTGATCGGCTCCTCGCTCGTCGAGGCGATCACCGTGGTCCGGGGACGCGTTCCCTATGTCGATCCGGAGGCGAAATAGGCGCTGGAAGCCTCGTCGCCGCGCAGTTCGGAGACACGTCGAGAGGTGGGGCCAGAGACGAATGACGTGTCGTATAAAATCGTTGACAGAAATTGCACAGAGAAGCCTGATGAATTTGTCGGTCGCTCTCTACAGTTGGTAGAGTAGACCCGGTGCTTGGGCGGATCTTCGCCCTTTGTCGCTTCTGAACCTCAAGCCTCGCCATCAGCGCGGGGCCAAGGCCAGGCCATCAGGGCCCTTGACCATGGGAGAGTAGTAAAAACGTGGGAACACTCAACGCCGCGAACACAACAGTCAGTGCTGCAGAAGGCGGCTTCCACGCTCCGTCGATGGCTGAGTTCTTTCCAGCCTCGTTCCTCTTTGAGGGCACACCGTTCGAAATGAACCGCGTGATGCTCATCCGCATCATCGCCACCGTCGCCGTCGTTGTGTTGCTGGCCGTCTGGGCCAAGCGAATGAAGCTCATCCCGTCCCGCTTCCAGTCGAGCATGGAGCTCGCCATGGAATTCGTGACCGTCGGCATCGCCGAAGACACGATGGGCAAGGAGAAGGCCAAGAAGTTCATGCCGCTCATTGTGGCGATCTTCTTCGGCATCCTCTTCTGGAACGTCACGAAGCTCATTCCGTTCCTCAATATGCCGGGCACCGGTGTCATCGGTATGCCGATCGTGCTGACCCTCGTGGTCTATGTGACCTACCACTGGGCCGGCATCGCGGAGAAGGGCCTCGGCCGCTACCTCAAGGATTCGCTCATCCTGCCCGGCGTTCCGCCGGCGATGCACATCCTGCTCATCCCGATCGAGTTCATCACGAAGTTCGTCACCCAGCCGTTCACTCTGGCGATCCGACTCTTCGCGAACATGATGGTCGGCCACCTCCTGCTCGTCCTCTGCTTCTCCGCCACGAGCTTCTTCCTCTTCGACGCTGCGAACGGATTCCAGTTCTTCGGCATCGTCACCTTCGCCGGCGGCATGTTCGTCTTCATCCTGGAGATGCTCATCGTCGTGCTGCAGGCCTACATCTTCGCTCTTCTGTCGTGTGTGTACATCAATGCCGCGATCTCTGACGAACACTGAGATCGCGCCCCAAGAACCGTAACTCTCGAGTTGCACGGTCGGGCCAACCACCCGGCTTCATTATGAAAGGAAAAGCATCCTATGGATATGCTCGCCGAAGTCTCAGGTAGCGTTTCGACGATCGGTTACGGCCTCGCCGCAATCGGCCCCGGTGTCGGTCTCGGCATCGTCATCGGCAAGACCATCGAAGGAACCGCTCGTCAGCCCGAAATGGCCGGCGCCCTGCGCGGAAACATGTTCCTCGGTATCGCTCTGATCGAGGCCCTGGCCCTCATCGGTATCGCCACCCCGTTCTTCCTGCCCTGATCTCGAAGAGGACTGAAAGATGACTCCGGTAAACATCGTCGCCTCCGCGGAGAACCCGCTTCTCCCGGCGGTCTACGACATCGTCTGGAGTGCCGTCTG
>NZ_JBQDYQ010000066.1:0-15415 GCF_052105255.1 Brevibacterium sp. | reverse complement strand
CCTAGTTCACCCTCGACTCACGCGACTCGAGATGAGCGCTGAGCCTTAAGTGGACAGTCTGCAGATATCACTCGCCTTCGGCAGTGATATCGGGATGGCGTGAGCCGAGCTCGGAATCGATGCGCAGGACACCGGCACCGTCGGTGCCGACACGCTCGAGGCGACCGATGATCTCCGAGATGCTCGACTCCTCCTCGACCTGCTCGTCGATGAACCAGTGGAGCAGCGGCAGCACGTCGACGTCGGCTTCGTCCTGGGCGGTGCGGTAGAGATTGCGGATGGATTCCGAGACCTTCTCCTCGTGCGCCAGAGCGGCCTTGAAGAAGTCGATCGGCTGCGAGCCCGAAACCTTCGGAGCGGCGATGTCACCGATCTGAGGGGCGAATCCGCGGTCGAGGCAGTGCTGAGTGAACTTCGCGGCGTGCACCTGCTCTTCTTCGGACTGGGCGCGCATCCAGCGCGTCATGCCGGGCAGATCCTGGTCGTCGAGCTGAATGGAGAGCTGGAGGTAGACCAACGAGGCTTCGAGTTCGAGGGTGACCTGCTCGTTGAGGACCTTCTGCATAGCGGGGCTCAGGTGCATCTGTTACTCCTTTGGTGTTCGAGGCGGATCCATTCCGCCTGCTTAGAGAACATCCTGACACCTTTTCTAGAACCGTTCCAGTGTGGAAAGGCTCGGCAAACTCTGCCCAGGTTTGCCATACCTGCCCCCGACCCTCCCGCGATGCGCCGACTCCGGTGCGGCGTTCCGCTCAGAGCTCCGGCCGCCGCCGGTGGTGACCGGTCGCCGATTCGAAGGCATGAGCGACTCGGAGCAGTTCGACGTCAGCGCCCGGCTTCGCCACGATCTGCACACCCACCGGCAGCCCGGAGACCGAGAATCCTGCCGGCACCGAGATCGCGGGGCAGCCGGTCGCCGAGATCAGGCACAGGGCCCGCATCCAATCGAGATAGTTCTCCAACTGCACCCCGTTGATCTGCGTCGGATATTCGATGTCGGCATCGAACGGCAGGACCTGGCAGGTGGTGAGCACGAGGACATCGTGTCCGACGAAGTATCGGTCGATCTCACCGTGGAGTCGGGTGCGTGCGGATTCGGCCGCAACCACCTCGGCGCCGGTGAGCTCGAGGCCCATTCGGATATTCCACCTGACCGATCCCTTGATCTGCTCCGGATGCGCTTCATACAGCCCGCCCCAGGACCCGACGAAGTCGAGGGCACGCCGCACATCGAATACCTCATCGGCATCCGTGAGATTCGGAATCTCCGCGTCCACCTGCGCGCCGAGACCGCTGAGCACCTGAGCCGTGGAGGCGACGATGTCCTTCACCTCGGCCTCGACAGGCAGCAGTCCGTCCAGGTCGGGGCTGAATCCGACCCGAAGACCGGTGAGGTCGGGGGAGTGGTCGGCGGCACGAGCGAATTCCGGGAGGTCGAAGACTCCGCCGGATTCGTGGATCGAGGTCGGCGCCGAGGGGTGCGGCCCTGAGGCCACCGACATCAGCAGTGCGACATCGGAGACCGTGCGTGCCATGAACCCGCTCTGCCCAAGCCACGCATAGGGGTTGCCCGGTGCAGTGTGCGGGATGCGGCCGTTGCTCGGTCGCAGCCCGACGACGTTGTTGAACGATGCGGGCGAACGCAGTGATCCGCCCATATCCGATCCGTCCCCGGAGGCTTGGATCCCCGCCGCGAGCACCGCACCCACACCGCCGGAGGACCCTGATGCCGATTTCGTTCGGTCGTAGGGGTTCACCGTCGTGCCGAACACCTCGTTGAAGGTGTGCGAACCGGCGGCGAACTCGGGGACATTGGTCTTGCCCGACGTCGTGATGCCGGCGTCTTTGAGTCGGGCGATGATGACCGCATCCGATTCGGGAACCCGATCGGCCATGAGCGGCGATCCCCAGGTCGTGCGCATTCCCGCAGTGTCGTGAGTGTCCTTGTGTGTCATCGGCACTCCGTGCAGGGGCCCGAAGCTCTCACCCCGAGCGGTCGCTGAGTCCGCAGCCTCCGTCTGGGCGAACGCGGCCTCGTCGTCACGGGTGACGACGGCATTGAGAGCGGGGTTGACTGCATCGATGCGGTCGAGGTGGACCTGCAGCGCTTCACGGGCGGAGACTTCTTTGGCAGCGATCCGGGCAGCCAGTTCACGGGTCGACCACCACAGCATCTCCGCACTCACGCGCGGTCCTTTCCGACCTTGCTCAGCACCGCTGACAGCGCGGCTCGGATGCCCGTCTCGAGCGTGCTTTCGACATCGTCAGGAGCGAAGAACGGGGAGTGGTTGCCGGCCGGGGTCTGCCCGCCTTCGAATTTCGCAGGGGAGTAGCCGCCGAAGAACCAGTAGACGTAGGGCACACCGATGTCATCGCCGAACGCTCCGACATCCTCGCTGCCGGTGGCAGGCTCGGTCAGGTGCACTCGCTCGGCACCGAGCTCGGCACCGACGTGAGTGAGGAACGACTCGGTTTCGTCGGGGTCGTTGAAGCAGCGCGGGAACCGATACATCTCCTCGATCTCCGGTTCCGGCGCACCGGAAGCCTGCGCCTCGGCGAGAATGATGCGGCGAACCCGATCGAGGACGACTGCGCGGACCTCCTCGGTGAAGGTGCGGATATTGAGTTCGAACTCGGCGGAGCCCGGAATGATGTTCTCCTTGAGCCCACCGTGGAACGTGCCGACGGTGACGACGGACATGTCGCGCCCGGAGATCTCACGGGACACGACCGACTGGAGCCGGGTGATCATATAGGCGCCGAGGACGATCGGGTCGATCGCGTTCTCCGGTTGGGACCCGTGTGCCTGCTTGCCCTTGACGGTCACGCGCAGGCAGTCGGACATCGCCATGGCGGTGCCGCTGCTGGCGTAGATGTGGCCGGCCGTTCCGGGCCACACATGCTGACCGAAGATGACTTCGGGGCGCACGATCTCATCCCAGAGTCCGTCGTCGAGCATGGCCCGGGCACCTTGACCGGTCTCTTCCCCCGGCTGGAAGAGCATGACGACGGTACCCGACCACAGGTCCTTATGTGTGACGAGGTGTTTGGCGAGGCAGAGACCGACGGTGATGTGCGTGTCGTGGCCGCAGCCGTGCATAACCTTCGTGGTCGTCCCGTCGGGCAGAGTGCCCTCTGCGGCGGAGGCGTAGTCGAGTCCGGTGTCCTCGCTGATCGGCAGGCCGTCGATGTCGGCACGGTAGCCGATGACGGGCCCGTCGCCGTTGTCGATCACGGCGACGACGCCGGTTCCGCCGAAGGTGCGGGTGGTCAGTCCGAGGGCGCGGAGTCGGGAGGCGATCTCGGCGGCGGTGTTCGTCTCCTGCATCGACAGCTCGGGAGTGCGGTGGAAGTGTTTGTAGTCGGCAATCGTCTGGTCGAGATCGGCGCTGATCGACGCGCGGAGAGCGGGCTTGAGTGACATGAGGTCCTTTCAGCAGGGGTCTGGTGCCATCTTGGCAGGAATTCTCGAATGCGGGGGTCGGTTTCGGAGACTGAGCGACGGGCGCATGCTGTCGTGAGTTGATCCCCACGATATCGGTGCCGTCGCCGCATATTCGCCCTTGCGAGTGCCGGGCTTCGCCCCGATCGCGTCCTGAGCGACGATGGCTGAGGGCAGCAGCTTGTTCGAGACGTTGCCGATCATGAAGGCCTGGTACATTCCGGCGGGACCGAGGATCGGGAAGTAGGTGAGAGGTTCGACGACGTAGAAGACGCCGCAGACGGCGAACACGGCGAGGAACCCCGTGAGTATCTCACCGAAGTCGATGTTCGCGTCTGCCGCGAAGAGCAGATAGAACGGCACCGAGGTGGCGATGAGGAATCCGACGAACAGCGTGATCGAGCCGCGAAGGCCGCGAGAAGTGCCGCGCCCGGGATGATCGACATGAGCGCAGGATTGACCTTCTCGAGCTTGTGGGAGCTGCGCTTGAAGATCGGGGTGAAGATGAGGGTGGAGATCATCCAGCCTGCATTGGTATACCAACATGCGGGGCCTCGGAACACCGTAGACTGACCGGACGGTCACGACCACTGTTTGGCCGGAAGTTCTCACTGCTCGAGACGCTGTGACCTGACCGTCGACGTTCATCCCACCGAGCAGAACGACGCGGCCCAAGCTCTTCCGACCTAAGCTGAGGGCATGGACGTAGTCACGACCAAGCAGCTCGATCGGGCAGAGACGTGTTGGGTCACAGCGCTGCAGCGAGTACGCGATTCCGATCTGAATCGGACGAGCGGCGCCGGAGAGTGGACGAATGCCGAGCTCATCAATCACCTGATCGGCGGTGGAGTCCGCTACACGCTGCTGCTGGGGCAGGCGAGCACTCCGGAGGTCGAAGCCACCAGGGGAGTCGATCACCTCGGCGACGACAGGCTCGAATCATTCTGGGCTCATGAGACGGCATTCAGAATGCTCGCCGAGGAGTGCGATCTGCAGGTGCCGGTGGCTCATCGGATCGGGAGCATCCCCGGCGCGCAGCTGGTGCAGATGCGCATCCTCGAGCTCGCCCTCCATGCCGCGGATCTCTCATGCGGCACCGGTCACGACTGGCCGATCGACGAGAGCCTTGCCGCGTTCATCGGGGACGAACTCGGCGATCTCATCCTCGCTCTGGGCTCCGAGGGCGGATACAGCCCGCCGCGCCCGATCGACAAGGGCGCCTCGGCCGCTCAGCGGGTGCTTCTGCTGTCGGGCCGGTGACGGGTCCGAATCGGTCACCGAGTGGAGCCAGGGTGGCTCAGCGCTTCTTCGGTGAGATGTACATGGTGATGTGCGCTGTGACGAATGCGGTGCCCTCGGCGTCGAGGATGTCGACGGGGACGACCAGGTCGAACTTCTCCTCGCCGAATTCGGGGATCGTCTCAAGGCGGGTGGCGGCTGTGACCGCCCCTTTGCTGGCCTTGGCGTTGTATTCCACGGTCATTCCCGCAGGGATCCAGCGGTGAGTGGGCGGCACGGTCGCTTCCGTCATGACACCGGCGGCGACCTCGGCCATATTGCACGACGCGATCGCGTGATAGGTGCCGATGTGGTTGTGCATCCCGCGACGGTTCGGTGCAGTCACGCGGCACAGGCCCGGGCGCAGCTCTCTGATCTGCGGTCGCACGGTGCGGAAATATGGTGCCTTGAAGGAGACGGCCTGAGAGAACAGCCAGGAGCCCACGCGGCTGCCCAGAGGCATCTCCTGCATCTTCGTCCAGAGCTTGAAGGTGGGCGCCGAGTCGGTGCTCTGCGCGGCTGTGGTGTCTGCGTTCATGGGTGCACCTTTGCTGTGAGCTGAGTTACTGTTCAGTACAGACTAGCATTCGCCCCATTCGGCCAGCGCTCTTCATAGTCGCCGGTGAGATAGATCGTGTGCTGGCGTGCAGCAGGGGAGTAGGCGAGAACCGGCATCGTGCCGCCATGTCCGGACTCATAGCGATACTCGACCTCACCGAACCCGATGATTCGTGAAGCCCACACCACAGGTGCTTCGCCGGAGATCTCCGCGAAGATCTCGAGCAGGCGGTCGGCCTCGGCGCGCCTGGGACCGCCGGCACGGTCGAGCACGTCATCGACGGGTTCGCCGGTCGGTCGCATTGCTGGTTGCTTCGTCGCCATTTCGCCTCCAGGTCTCGCCTGATGGATCACAGGCTCAGATCGCCGGATTCAACTGTAACTGCGCGCCTCGGGGAGCGGCTCTTTATCTTTACTTAACATAATGTATATTATCGGCGTTCTAGTCGAGATCCGGAAGAGACGCGGCAGTGCACAGAACTGGGTGTACGGAAATGGCCGCGAGCGACACGTGCGTCGCTCGCGGCCATTTCACGATCACAGCCCAGGTGTTCGTGCGCTGTGATCGTCAGATCATTGTGCGGTCTCAGCTGCCGACGGTGACGTTGCCGCCGAGGCCGACCTTGCCGCTGTCGTCCGAGCCGCCATCGTCCGTCTTGCCGTCATCGCCGGCCCCGCCGCCGTCATCGGCTGCACCGTTGGACTTCGTCAGTCCGGCTTTCTCACCGCAGACCGGCCACGCGCCCGGCCCCTGCTCCTTGAGCACCTTCTGAGCGATGTGGATCTGCCATTCCTTGCTGTGCTCGTCCGCGGTGCCCGAACCGCCGAAGGCGCTCCAGGTCTGCTTGGAGAACTGCAGTCCGCCGTAGTATCCGTTTCCGGTGTTGATGTGCCAGTCCCCGCCGGATTCGCATTCGGCGACCTTGTCCCAGACGCCCTTCTCAGATGCCTGTGCCGGCTGCGCCGCGCTCATTCCGGTCAGTCCGGCGGCTGTGACAGCGCCGGCGCCGAGGAGCAGGGCGGCCTTGCGGAGGCTTGTGCTGTAGAGGTTCACTGTGTCTTCTCCAAAGTACGACTGCATTTCGGTTCTGTAACCCGGTCGTTACCGAGCCGTTATACACCGTAACGAATCAACTGCCGCATTTGAACCCGAGACCGCGAATTCAGCATCCGAATCGCCTCCGCGCTATCTGAGTGAAGCGTGATCAGAAGCGGCTCGACCGGTCAGGTATTCACATATGCGGCCAGGTGCTCGGCGGTCAGCGAACCGTTCGTCTTCACTCCTGCGACCAGTTCGGCCGGGCTGCCTTCGAAGACGATGGAACCTCCGTCATGTCCGGCACCGGGTCCCAGGTCGATGATGTGATCGGCATGAGCCATCACGGCCTGATGATGTTCGATGACAACGACGGTCCGACCCGAGTCGACAAGTCCGTCGAGCAGACGCAGCAGGTTCTCGACATCGGCCAGGTGCAGTCCGGTCGTCGGCTCATCGAGGATGATCACTCGCGCCGCATCGGCGGCCTTCGCCGATAAGTGAACCGGCAGTTTCAGTCTCTGGCGCTCTCCCCCGGACAGCGTCGTCAGCGGCTGGCCGAGACT
This sequence comes from Brevibacterium sp., assembly GCF_052105255.1. Classification (NCBI taxonomy): domain Bacteria; kingdom Bacillati; phylum Actinomycetota; class Actinomycetes; order Micrococcales; family Brevibacteriaceae; genus Brevibacterium; species Brevibacterium sp. The sequence goes on along the minus strand of NZ_JBQDYQ010000066.1, from coordinate 8,535 downwards.
GACATAGCCGAGTCCCACCTCGGCCAGTACTCCCAGGATCTTGACGACCGCGGGAATGCGCGACTGCCCCGCCCCGAAGTGCGCGATCGCCGAATCCACCGGCAGGTCGAGGACCTCACGGATATTCAGTCCGCCCAAGGTGAATTCGAGCACCTCGGCTTGGAACCCCCTGCCTTCGCATTCGTCGCAGGGTGCCGACACGCCGCCCATGAGCGCCATATCCGAATAGATGATCCCGGCACCGTTGCAGACCGGGCCGGCGCCTTCGGAATTCGCGCTGAACAGGGCGGGTTTGACCCCATTGGCTTTCGCGAACGCCTTCCGAATGGGCTCGAGCATCCCCGTATACGTGGCCGGGTTGCTGCGCCGGGATCCCTTGATCGGCGCCTGGTCGATCATCACGACCCCCTCGCGTCCCCGCAGGGACCCTTCGATGAGGCTGCTCTTGCCCGAACCGGCGACTCCGGTGACGACAGTGAGCACGCCGAGGGGCACATCGACATCCACATCGCGCAGATTGTGCGATCCGGCACCGCGCATCTCCAGAGACCCTGCCGATTCTCGCACCGTGTCCTTGAGTGCACCGGTGTATCCGAGGTGGCGACCGGTGAGAGTGTCCGACTCCCGCAGAGCCTCGACGGTTCCGGTGAAGGTGACCTCTCCCCCGTTGCTGCCCGCGCCGAGACCGAGGTCGACGATATGGTCGGCGATGAGGATCGTCTCGGGCTTGTGTTCGACGACGAGGACCGTATTGCCCTTGTCCCGCAGCGCCAGCAGCAGGTCGTTCATCGCTCGGATGTCGTGCGGGTGCAGGCCGATCGTCGGTTCATCGAAGACATAGGTGACGTCCGTGAGCGACGAACCCAGGTGGCGGACCAGTTTGATCCGCTGCGCCTCTCCCCCGGACAGCGATCCCGCCGATCGGTCCAGGGACAGATATCCGAGGCCGATGTTGTTGAAGGCGCGTACATCCGCACGCAGTGACTTCAGCAGCACCGAGGCGGCCCCGCCGTGATCTGGTCGAGCCATTCCATGATGTCCGAGATCTGCAGGGCACAGACATCGGCGATGGACCGACCGGCGATCAGGGAGGACCGCGCGGCCGCATTGAGACGAGTGCCCTCGCAGTCGGGACAGGTGGTGAAGACGACGGCCCGGTCGACGAACTCACGGATGTGCTTCTGCATCGAGTCTCGATCCTTGGACAAGAACGACCGTTGGATCCGCGGGATCAGCCCGTCGAAGGTGATGTTCGTGCCATTGATCTTGACCTTCTCGCCTTCGGCATACAGCAGATAGTGTCGCTCCGTCTCATCGAAATCGGCGACGGGTTTGTCCGGGTCGAAGTAGCCGGATTCGGAGAACATGCGCACGGACCAACCGCCGGGTTTGTACCCGGGGACCGTGATGGCTCCGTCGTTCAAGGATTTCGACTCATCGATCACCTCGGCGATGGAGATGTCTGTGGCCGTGCCCATGCCCTCACAGAGTGGGCACATTCCGCCGTTGACGGAGAAGGACCTGCGTTCGACCTGCTTGCCCTCGCCCTTGTCGATACTCACCGCGCCCTCCCGCTGAGGGTGGCCACGTTGAAGGAGTAGGCGTTGGTCGACCCGAGGTTCGGTTCTGCCAGACGAGCGAAGAGGGTGCGCAGCTTCGCATTGATGTCCGAGACCGTGCCCACGGTGGATCGCGGGTTCGCTCCGATCCGTTCCTGATCGACGAGGATGGCCGTCGTCAGTCCTTCGAGGACATCGACTTCGGGTCGGGCCATCGCGGGCATGAAGCCTTGGACGAACGCGGAATAGGTCTCGTTGATCATCCGCTGGGACTCGGCGGCGATGGTGTGGAAGACCAGTGAACTCTTGCCGGAACCGGAGACGCCGGTGAAGACCGTCAGGCGACGTTTGGGGATCTCGACGCTCAAGTTCTTGAGATTGTTCTCCCGGGCTCCGCTGACGCGGATGAGGTCATGGCTGTCTGCGGTGTGCACAGGTCTCAGCCTCTCTGCTGGATGCGGATCATGTGTCCGGCGGGATCCCGCAGGGCGCAGTCGCGCAGACCGTCGGGCTGGTCCATCGGCGCCTGCACGATATCGGCGCCCTTGGCCTCCACCTCGGCGAAGGCCTCATCGATGTTCGGGCTCGCGAGCACGATGGCGCCATAGCTGCCCTTGGCGATGAGTGCCTCGATAGTCTCCCGTTCGGTGTCGCTGATCGTCGGGTCGGTCACGGGCCGAGTGAGCACGATCGACGTGTCGGGTTGGCCGACCGGTCCCACCGTCAGCCGGCGCATGCGTCCGGCACCGACGTCGAGGCGCAGCTCGAAGCCGAGGATGTCGCGGTAGAAGGCCAGTGATTCGTCCGCATCGGTGTGCGGCAGGAAGCTGGCGTTGATCGAGATGTCCATGTCAGCAATCGTAGACTGCTCAGTCAGGTGGGACTTTTCGATTCCTGACCGGTCGCAGGGCATTCTTCACCACGATCGTCGGCAGCCGGTGCTCGCCTGTGGCCAGGGCCTCCACGCTCAAGGGCTGGTCGAACTCCCGGTCGATGCGGTCCCGGACTCGGCGCAGAGCCACCAGTTGCTCGTTCACCCCTCGTCGACTCCCTGTTTCAGGGTGTGTCCGCGGAAGAAGTCGGGATGGCGGATGGATTGGATGATCATGATGACCACGCCCAGGGCCAGCACTCCGATGCCGAGGACGAAGACGAGTCCGATGCCGAAGACGGACGACCCCGAACCGTAGTCGGGATCGAGGGAGTCGATCGCGGTGGTGACGAAGATGACCAGCAGGATCACTCCACCGATGAGCGGGAACAGGAACCGGAAGAAGAACGTGCGGGTCGAGGAGAACAGGCTGCGGCGGAAGTACCAGATGCAGGCGAGACCGGTGATGCCGTAGTAGAAGCAGACCATCAGGCCCAGAGCGGTGATCGTGTCCCACAGGGCGTTCTCGGACAGCAGACGCATGACGACGTAGAAGATGATCGCTGCTCCCGCCGAGGTGACGGTGGCCACGGACGGCGATTTGTACCGCGGGGAGACACGGCCGTACTTCTCCGGCAGCGCTCCGTAGTGACCCATCGCCAGGATCGTCCGGGACGGCGAGACCATCGTCGCCTGCAGCGACGACAGAGAGGAAGAGAGCACCGCAATGGATACGAGAACCGCGAAGGGACCCATGACAGGGCCGGCGAGTGAGGCGAAGATCGATTCCTGGTTGTCCGGATTGCCTGCCCCGAGCCCCTCGGTGCCGATGCCGGCGAACGAGATGACCGCGATCGTGCAGGCGATGTAGATGATCACGATCGCGATGATCGTGAGCATGGCGGCCCGGCCCGGGGTCTTCTCCGGATCCTTCGCCTCCTCGTTCATCGTGATCACCGTGTCCCAACCCCAGAAGAGGAATATCGACAGTGACACCGCAGCCGCGACGGTGGAGAAGTCGCCGGCCGACAGCGGGTTGAACCAGTCGAATGAGACCGGGGTCGGGTCGAAGGCGGTGCCGTTCGCCACCTGCACGATCGCGGCGATGACGAACCATCCCAGCGCCAGCACCTGGAAGGCGACCAGCCACACCTGCAGCTTCTCCGTGGCTTCGACTCCCCGATACGACACCCAGGCCGCGGCGGCGGTGAGGACGATCGTGACGGGGATATTGATCCACAGAACCCGGGTGAGTTCGGCGATGAACGGATCGGAGAACACCTGCGACAGAAGGAGGAAGAGGAAGTCGACGGCCACGGCCGCAAGATTGGACAGGACGAGGACGGTGGCGGCGACAAGTCCCCAGCCGCCCATCCATCCGAGCCAGGGCCCGAATGCTCTGGTCGCCCAGGTGAAGGTGGTTCCCGAGTCGGGCATCGCCGTGTTCAGTTCCCGGTAGCCGAAGACGACCAGGAGCATCGGTACGAAACCGATGAGCAGCACAGCCGGGGTGTGCACCCCGACCTCGGAGATCGTCGGGCCCAATCCTGAAGTCAGCGTATAGGCCGGGGCGATGCAGGAGATGCCGATGACGGCTCCCCCGATGGCTCCGATCTTGCCGGCGGAGAGTCCCTTGGCGCTCAGTCCGCTCGTGTTCGTCGACGGTGTCGGCTGTGTGCTGCTCATCTCAGGAAATCTCGCCGAGGATCCTCTCGGCGGTGGCGGTGCCGATGCGCACTGCTCCGTCGACGTGCTGGTAGCCTTCGGCAGCGATATCGGAGCTGGCGAAGTGGATCGGTCCGACCGGGTCGTTCTGGAACGGCCCCCACCGGTGCAGACCGCCGAGGTCGTAGCTGGTCGCATAGGCACCACGGGTCCATTCCTCCGCACCGAAGTCGGAGAGGTAGAACACGCGCGGGTCGAGTGCCTTCGGGCCGAGGAATTCGGCCAGCGATTCGAGGATCGTCGTCCGGCGGGACTCCTCGTCCAGGGCCCACATGGCATCGGCGTTGACATCGGAGATGAACCCGACGAGGGTGCCCTGCTCTTCGCCGTGGTTCGTGTTGTCGTAGACCTCTTGCACGAGACGGGAGGCACCGAACCCGGTTCCGCACAGACCGTCCTCACGCCAGAACGGAGTGTCGTAGGTGGCGTGGACCTTGATGACGAGCCCCATCGACTGGTGTTGGTGGAAGATCTGCTGGAGCCGCGGCAGAGGCGGGTCATAGCTGATGCGCGAGTAGAGGTTCGGCGGGACGGCGACGATCGCGGACCGGGCGTTGACGCTCAGTTCGTCGGTCGAGACGTGGACTCCGGTCTCCGACCACTCGATCCGACGCACCGGCTGCTGCAGGCGGACGATGTCCGCACCGAGTTCCTCGGCCATCTGCACGGAGACCGACTGCATTCCGCCGACGACGCGACGGTCGAGGATGAAATGATCATCGACGAGGTTCGTGAATGATCCCGCCGAGGCGGCCATGAGGACGGCCTGGAGAGTTGAGAAGGTGGTGGCGGGCTTGGTCAGCATGCCGCCGGCGACGAACAGTCCGATGTTCTCGCAGGCGAGTTCGTCCTCGGACTGTTCGCGCAGCCAGTGGTGAAAGGAGATCGAGTCGAGTTCGGCAGCGTCCTCGGCATCCCAGGGAGCCTGCGGTCCGATCCGGGCGGCGAGTTCGTCGAGGAGGCCGATGAGGCGTTCCATCTCGGCCTGGGTCGACTCCCCCACGGGGAACATCTCGCCCGAGTAGACGGTGCGGGTTCCGTCGGGTGCGATGTAGACGCTGTCGCCGTCCCGGTAGCGGGGATAGGTCTCTTTGCCGAGTTCGTCGACGAGAGCCAGCAGTGCGGTCTGGTCCGGAGAGATCCACTGTCCGCCGAGTTCGAACATCTGCCCGTCGATCTGTTCGGTCCAGGTCCGTCCGCCCACACGATCACGAGCTTCGAGGACGATGACGCTGCGTCCGGACCTCCGCAGCCGACGGGCCGCGCTCAGGCCCGATGGGCCTGCTCCGATGATGACGACGTCACGGGTTTCTGCGGACATGGCGGACTCCTCGACAGACTGTGTGATGGTGGCTTCAGGTTAGCTACCCCACAGTCGAAAACCAAGGTCGAGAAGACGAATACGAATTTCGTAGCAACAGAGCAATCCGTAGCTCCCGGCTCGAACGAGCGACTAATTTCCTTTGTCTATATGATCATAAAGTTCGAAAATCGTATTTGCGTTGCAGAACCTGCGGATTCCGCAGTCAGCGGCTGCAGGAGACAGACGGCGTCACTGGACCTCGTATCTGCCGTTGATCTGCCCGGCGCCGACTCCGCCGACGGCTTCCATAGCGGCCTTCGACAGATCGAAGCAGCGGTTGCCGTGGTAGGGACCGCGGTCGTTGACGCGCACGGTCACGGACTTGCCATTGGCGGTGTTCGTGATCTTCACCTTGGAGCCGAACGGCAGGGCTTTGTGAGCCGCGGTGAGCTTATTGGTATCGAAGATCTCACCGTTGGCGGTCTGATTACCGTCGAATCCGTCACCGCCGCCGTAGTAGGACATCGGGCAGCTGCCGGATTCGCCTGCCGACTTGCCGGAGTTCGACGGTCCGTCGTTCTCACCCGCGGACCCTCCCGACGGTCCCTCGTTGCCGGACGTCTCTCCGCCGCTGGACGATCCTTCGTCCTTGGTCTCAGCGGTCTTCGGCGGCTTGGGGCTCGGTGTCTCGACATGAGTGTCGATCGTGACCTCTGCAGGCTTCTCCTTGGCCTGCTTCTTCGCTTTTTCGAGGAACTCATCCGGGGCCTGTGTCGGCTCGGAGACAGCGACAGCGGGCGCTTCGGCCACGACCTGACCGCTCGTGGAAGAGTCGTTGGGAACCATGGCGAGGCTCGAGGCGACGACGGCTGCCGTCGCGGCGGTCGGCACGATGAACGCGGAGAGCACCGGGCGGGTGCGGACTGCTGCCAGCACTCCCCCGGCGGTGTTTTGCCGGTCAGCGGGTGCGTGGCGTCCGGTCTTCTTCTTCGCTGACAGCGCGGAGAAGATCGAACCGGTCTTCTTGGTGTTCGGAGCTGAGTGTCTGCCCACAGTCGTGTTCCTCGTCGTCATCACGGAGTGTCTCGGCAACTCGGAGATGCAGGGGGAAGACCTCTCGCAACCGTGCGCTTGAGGATCGGCTCCAAGTTATCTGATCGTTATCTCCACAGATTCTAGTTAAGGAACTGTTACAAAAGCAATGTGGCACACCGTCTGAATGTGCCACATTGCTGAGACTCTGCTCACGGGCGGCATCGGTCGACTGCCGAGTCGCAGGTCCTGCGAACCGGTTCGCGGCGGGATCTGATCAGGGGCGACGGGGCTTGCGCGTCACCAGTTTCCGGACACCGTCGGCTCCGGTCGTCACGGTCTCCTGTGCTCGGTCGAAGGCCCGTTCGACCTTGCCGCTGCGCACAGCGTCATCGATCGCGTGCGAAATGCTTCCCAAAGCCCGGTTGACGCCGTTCTCGCCGGCCTCGAGGAGGCGCGAGGTCGATGTCGCCTCGCGCACATTCCTCACACCGGTGCTCGCTGCGCTGTATGCGCGTCCGGCGACCCGGCGTGCGCGTTCGGTCGGAGTCTTCGCGGTCGCGTCGAGGACATCGTCGGGTTCGAGGGGTTCGCGGTGTGAACTCATGACTCCATCCTTGAACAGTGCCTCGGTGAAATCAACACCCTGATTAGGATTGGATAATGAATTCCCAGCGGGAGGTCATCGCAGACCCGGAGATCATCGCTCACCGAGGCGGATTGTGGCCCGGGACGAGCGAGAACACCCTCGAGGCGTTCGCCGCAGCCGCCGACGCTGGTGTGAAGTGGATGGAGACCGACGTCCACGCCTCCGCAGACGGCATCCTCTTCGCTGCTCATGATGCCGACCTCAACCGCATCGCCGGGATACCCCGATCCATCCGCGAACTCCCTGCTGACGAGCTCGACGAGGTCGACCTCCTCGCAGGGGGTCGACTCCCCCGCCTCGAAGCGCTGGTGGAGGAGCTGCCGGAGGTGCAGTGGAATATCGATGTCAAGGCCGCTCACAGCATCGGCCCCATGATCCGGTTCGCGCATAATTTTCATGCCGCTGACAGGATCCGGCTCGCCTCCTTCGACTCGGGAACCCTGCGACGGCTGCGCACCGCCCTGCCCGGGGTGCGCACGTCGACAGGCACGAGGGAGACTGCCCTGTTCGCCCTCGGTCGACTGCCGGGTTTCCCCGATCACGGGGCCGCTTCCCTGCCTCCGGGAGTCGACGCACTGCAGGTGCCTGCGTCGTTCAAGACGATTCCCGTGGTCACTGCCGACTTCGTCGCCCGAGCTCACCGGTCGGGCCTGCTCGTTCATGTCTGGACGATCAATGATGAGCCGACTATGCAGTCGCTGCTCGCCCTCGGAGTCGACGGAATCGTCACCGATGATGTCGAGCTCGGTCTCGCGGTGCTGGGGTATCGGCACGGTTGACTGCCCCTTCTTCATCGTCGATTCGCGCGTGCCGCCCCGGAGCTGTCGGCGAGGAATATCCGGGCACGGTAGACTGTTACATTGCGTCCAAGGTGTGCAGTCGAGTCGGAAGGTCTTAGATATGAGCGAACGCAGTCTCCGCGGAACACAGTTGGGCTCGCGCAGCCTCGAAACCGAAGAGGGCGTCGAACCGGCACCCCGCCAGATGGTCGAATTCGAATGCGAAGACGGAACCCGCTTCAAGGTGCCGTTCTCGATCGAAGCCGAGGTTCCCTCGGCCTGGGATTCCGGTATCCACGGCATCGGAGTCCGCGTCGGAGTCAACGAGCCCGATGGTGAGCCCGTGAAGCACGTGCGCTCCCACTGGGACATGCTCCTGGAACGCCGGTCCTTCGACGAACTCCAGGTGCTCCTCGATGAGCGCCTCGCGATCCGTCGTGGTGAGGTTCCGGCCCAGAGCTGAACCAGCCGCAACAGGAACCCATAAGGGGTGCAGGTCAACAGACCCGCACCCCTTATTGCTACCTGACGGCGGCCCAGCAACCTCGCGCGAGGTTGCTGAGCTGTGCTGTCTCACTACCTTGCTTACAACCTGTCTCAATACATTGCTGACACCA